>JAKONH010000180.1 GCA_022702045.1 Spirosomataceae bacterium | reverse complement strand
CGGGTACGGTATCGTACTGTGCGCACTGCCGCCCCGATCAGTCGACGGACGACACCAGCTTAGTTGTCCGGCGGTCGTACCCCAACCTACCGCCCGACGTACTGGCCTACTACCAGACGCAGCAGGTTCCCGTCGAACTGGTACCCCCGCATAATCCGGCCTGTGATCGGGTATCGGGGCAGGCCGGGCCCCAGATTGCCAGTTTGAACGACCGTAGCGACTACTATATCAATCCACGTCAGCCCGCCAGTATGGAACTGCGCTGCCAGGCAAGCAATGATGTGCAAACAGTATACTGGTATCTGAACGACCGATTATATCGACGCGCCCGGCCAGCTGAGTCGGTCTTCTTCAAACCCCGACCCGGCCTGCTGACCGTCTCCTGCGCCGACGACAAAGGGCGGTATCGAACCCTCCACGTAACCATCCGACCTGAGTGACGCAGCACCTGTCTGGTCAATCATCAGCCGCTACGTCCCCGCCTGACCACCGTTTGGTTTTGCTTTCATTTTTACCACATTTCAGCCGCCGAATTTCACACTCTGCCACCATGACCTCCCTTACTTTACTCTCCCAACGGACGCTTGCTTTACTACTCCTTATCGTTTCCTTTTTCGGGTGTTCCCGGTTGCCGTTCAGCGACGTAGCCATTATTGGCCGCAACTTCGACGAGGAAATTCAGCAGACACAAAATCTGACGTTTACATTCAACAAAAACATTGGTCCCGACAAGCCGACAGAGAGCTGGGATTCTATTCAGTATATCCGGTTCAAGCCAGCGGTGCGGGGTAAATTTCGGTGGACGTCACCCAGCGAACTCGTCTTCTCTCCAGCTACGGCTTTTTCGCCCGCTACCGATTACCGCGCCGAACTTACTGACGCCCTGCTGACGCGGTCACCGAAGACCGATGTAAAGGTGTCTGACGATGAACTGAGTTTCCACACGCCCTATCTACAGTTGAGAAAGACGGAAAGCTGGTGGAGCCGCGATGCCTCAACTGGCAAGCCCGTCGCTAAAGCCCGGCTGCTGTTTAATTACCCGGTTCCAACGCAGGACATACGCCCAAAGCTTAATCTGACCACCGGCGACCCAACTCAATCGCTGACGATCCAGTCTGAGCCGGGTAGTGAGCCGGGGAATGTACTGCTCCGTCTGCCCAACGCACCCAACGTCAAAAACCCGCAACCGCTTCAGATCAAGGTGAGTAGTGGCCTGACGGTACCCGGCACAGCTTATGTCAGCAAAGAACCCATTGAACAAACCAGTACCCTGCCCGCCCGCGACCGACTAGACGTGATCGACGTACTGACTAGCTACGAGAACAATCAGGGGGTTGTGCGAATCGTCACGACGCAGGAACTACAACCGGGCAATCTAAGTGCTTACTACACCGTTCAACCGCAGGTAGCGACGACCGCCGAACTAACGGAGAACGGCCTGCTTATCCGGGGTGATTTCAACGAAGCCGACACTTATGCCCTAACCCTGACCAGTCAGCTTCGTGGTGTACTGGGAACGACGTTGACAGAACCAGTAAGCAACGATCTCTTTTTCGGTCGGATGCCCGCCAGCATTCAGTTCGCCAATCGCAAGTCGATCTACCTCTCGGCCGAAGGTAACCGCAATGTCGGACTGAACATCGTTAACGTCCCGAAGGTGCAGGTGACGGTGGCGAAGGTTTACGAGAACAACATCCTGACGTATCTGACAAACAACCGCTATCCGCAGTATGTCGAAGGCGCTGATGGCCAATGGTTGCCCGATGGGACGTTCAATTACAACGCCGACGACAGCGGCAACCTAAGCGACGTACTGGTCAACAAGACAGTTGAAACGGCGAACCTACCCGTAGTGCGGGGCGTGTCTGCGCTGAACGTATCGTTACCTGACCCAAACAACAAGTTCCGTGGCGTGTACCTGGTAACAGTCAGCTCAAAAGGGGAAGCATATCTGCAAAGTAGTCAGCTGGTATCGGTTTCCGACATTGGCCTGATCACACGCCATACTACCGACGAAGTGCTGGTGTGGGCCAACTCGATCCGCACGGCCGAACCGCTATCGGGTGTCGAGATTACCCTTGTCAGCAGCAACAACCAGTCTGTATACACACAGAAAACGGATGGCAGCGGCATGGCGCGGTTCAAAAACGTCAGCGAGCAGGCACCAGGTTTCAAAATCGCCCTCGTGACGGCCCGCACCGATACCGACTTCAACTTCCTGTCGCTAACCGACACACAAGTCGAAACGTCACGTTTTGAGGTTGATGGCAAACGCGATAACCCCTCAGGTTTCGACGCTTTCGTCTACGGTGACCGTGACATTTACCGCCCCGGCGAAACGATTCATCTCAATACCATTGTGCGGGGGCAGGGCACCGATACCCCCGGCGCGGTGCCACTCCTGATTCGGGTGCTGGCCCCCAATGGACGTGAAGTACAGTCGTTCCGAAAAACAGCCAATACACAGGGGGCCGTAACGACCGACGTATCGCTAAACCCGGCCGCCGTCACTGGCACATACACGGTTGACGTGCTTAACGCCAACGACGTGCTGCTTACGTCCCAGCCTGTCAGTGTCGAAGAGTTCATTCCCGACCGAATCAGCGTTAACGTGTTGACCAACCAGGTAACGTATAAAGCGGGGCAGACGATCACGGTATCGGCCACAGCGATGAATCTGTTCGGGCCACCCGCTTCGGACCGGGCTTACGAAATGGAGTTTCGACTGAGCCGAAAAGCATTTGCACCCAAAGGCTTCGAAGCCTATTCGTTTGCCATTCCCGGCGACAAAAACGGGCCGGCAGCCGCGTTCCCCAAAGAGTTACGGCAGGGTCGTACCAATGCCAACGGTCAGACGACAGAGCAATTCGCGATTCCTGCCCTGTACCAGGATATTGGCCTGCTGGACGGGAAGCTCTTCGTAACGGTAGTTGACGAGAACGGTCGCCCGGTCAATCGCCTGCACCGGCTCGACATCCTGACGCAGGATACCTTCTTCGGCACCCGCCTGCCCGACCGCTACGTCACGACCGGCACACCCATCGCGGCTGAGTTAGTCGCCCTGACGGCCAACGGTATTCTCCGCCCGTCGGCTACCGCGCAGGTCGACGTCGTCCGGCTCGACTACCAGACCGTCGTCGAAAAGCAGAACGGTCAGATTCGGTACAACACGCGCAAACAGGAGAAATCCGTTTACACCAATACGATGACGTTTACTAATGGCAAAGCTAGTTTCCGCTACGTACCGACGGCGTCAGGCGAATACGAAATTCGAATACGTCGGCCCGGCGCAACCCGTTTTGCGGCCACCAATTTCTATGCGTACGGTTACGGCAGCACCACAGCCTCATCATTCGAAGTTAGTCAGGAAGGTCAGGTACTGATGACGTTCGATAAAGCCGACTATAAGACCGGCGACGACGCGAAAGTGCTGTTCAAAGCCCCGTTCGATGGTAAGCTGCTGGTTACACTTGAGCGGAATCGGGTCTTGGAACAGCATTGGCTGACAACTAATAACAAATCGGCGGAACTGTCTTTTTCCGTCGAACAGGCGCACCTACCCAACGTTTACGTGACAGCGACGTTGATCCGGGCTATCGATAATACCAGTCTGCCATTGACCGTTGCCCACGGCTTCGCATCGGTATCCGTGCAGGACCCGACAACTCGCTTACCCGTCGCGATTACAGCTGCATCCCAATCCCGGTCAAAAACGAAGCAGACAATCCGCGTCAAAACAGGCCCCAATGCCCTGGTTACGGTAGCCGTAGTCGATGAGGGAATTCTACAGATCAAGAATTACAAAACACCCGACCCGCACGATTTCTTCTACCAGAAGCGTGCCCTCGAAGTAGGCAGCAGCGATCTGTACGCATTGCTTTACCCAGAACTGTCGTTGCGATCAGCGTCGAGCGTGGGTGGCGATGGTTACGACCTCGAACGGCGCGTCAACCCACTCAGCAACGGGCGGGTCAATCTGGTGGCGCTGTGGAGCGGTCAGTTGCAGACAAACAGCGACGGCGAAGCGCAGTTTACGGCCGATATTCCCCAATTCTCAGGTGACCTACGCATAATGGCGGTGGCGTACAAAGGCAACGCTTTCGGATCGGCAAACACGAATATCAAGGTAGCCGACCCAATCGTTGTCAGTGTGGGCGTACCCCGCTTCCTGACACCCGGCGATCAGATCGACTTACCAGTCAATCTGACCAATACGACTCGAAAAGCAGCCCCTATCACGGCCCGCCTGACACTGACCGGGCCGCTGGTTGCTGACAGCGCCAAGACGCAGCAGGTGACGTTGCAACCGGGCCGCGAAAGTCGGCTTAGCTTCCGGGTGTCAGCCCGGCAGACGATCGGCGTCGGTACGATCACTGTGGCTGTCGATGGGCTTGACGAAACGTTTACCAACACGACCAGTCTGACCATCCGGCCGGGGGCGTCGCTGCAGAAATCAACTGTAGCGGGCGAGGTAGCGTCGGGAAAAACAGCGTCGATTCAATTGACGGGCAACTTCCTGCAGGGGACAACTAAAGCAAGCCTTACACTTAGCCGGTCGCCGGTCGTGCAATATGGTCGGGAACTGAGCTACCTGCTGGGGTATCCGCATGGCTGCCTTGAGCAGACAATTTCGAAGGCGTTTCCCCAATTGTATTTCACCGATCTGACAAAACAACTAGCAGCCAATACGTATTTCGCCAAAGCGGGTGACAGCGACCTTAATCCGACAACCAATGTCCGGCGGGCCGTACAAAGCGTTGAAGGACTGCAAACGCCGAATGGCGGCTTTATGATGTGGCCTGCCGTTCAGGGGCAAATTAACGACGACGCGTGGACCTCGGCCTATGCCGTTCATTTCCTGACAGAGGCCCAGGAAGCAGGCTATGAAGTCCGGCCGACTGTGCTGGGGCAGGGCATCGATTACCTGACCACGCTGGCCAACCGCCCCGTCAGCGAAAATGTGCTGGTGTACGACGAAACGGGCGGATCGGTCGTTCGGAAGATGGCGAGCCGCACCAATATCTATGCAATCTATGTGCTGGCCGAAGCGGGAAAACCCAACCGGTCGGCCATGAACTACTACAAGCAGAACGTCGGGTTACTGACCAACGACAGCCGTTACCTGCTGTCATCAGCTTTCCGGCGGTTGGGCGATAGTCGCAGCGCACAGGCACTGCTGCCCCGGCAGTTTAGCGATAATACAACCAACCGAGAAACGAGTGGCAGCTATGCGTCGCCCCTTCGCAATCTGGCACTATCGCTGGATGCCCTCGTCTCGACAGACCCGAACAACGGGCAGATTCCGGTGATGGCCCGGCAATTGACAAGCGCCCTGACCGCTACTCGCTACGTCAATACACAAGAAGCCACTTTCGCCTTTCTGGCACTTGGTAAACTAGCCCGTCGGTACACAGCGAGTCTGGCAACGGCAACGCTGTCGGCAGGGGGCAAAACGATCGGCACACTCAATACGACGTCTGTCAACCTGAAACGAATCCCGGCGAATCAACCACTTACCCTGTCGGCACAGGGTAACGGCCCGATTTTCTACTTCGGGCAGCAGGAAGGTATTCCGGTAAACGGCCGTGTTCAGGCAATGGATAACGGGCTGCGCATTCGCCGGACACTGCTGGGTCGGAACGGTAAGCCCGTTACCGAACTTCGGCAGAATGAGCTAGTCATTATCAAGCTAACCGTCGTCAGCACATCAGCTCCGGTTATCGACAATGTGGTGATTACCGATCTGCTACCCGCCGGTCTGGAAATCGAAAACCCGCGTCTAACCGACACCCGTGATCTGCCTTGGATTAGTAAAAAAGAGCTACTCACCCAACCCGACCATATCGACCTGCGCGACGATCGGATAAACCTGTTTACTACCGTTACCAGTGCCGAGCAGTCATTCTATTACCAGGCCAGGGCCGTAACGAAAGGGCAGTTCTCCCAGGGTAGCGTCTCGGCGGATGCTATGTACGATCCGCCCCTGCGGAGCTACTGGCAAAGCGGATCGCTACGCATCCGGTAGGGAATTTACTCCACAGTTTTCAGGGGAAAGGAATACCCATTGGTCCGTTAAAATCGGCCCTCACGCCCACGAAAAGGCACTGGTACGTTTTTTGGGCTACTACTAGCATCAATATTATCATCTAACGATACAACGTTATGAAACGCAGAACATGGATAGTCGGAGCGATGCTGGCGGCTACTGTAGGTCTTTCTTCCTGTGCAACCACCGAACGTTGGCTATATGGCGACTCACAGGCCAGTCGTCAGGAAATGGTGCAGAACACCCGCAACGACAGAAGCGATCGGGACGATGACAATGACCGCCGTGATCGTGGCAATGATCGCTATAGCCGGGACGACCGAGATAATGATCGCAACCGGGATAAAGACCGTGATGGTGGCTTGTTCAGCAACCGCAATCGGGATAATGATCGTGACTCAGATCGCGAGCCAGGCCTGTTTAGTGGTCGCCGGAGCCGGGACAGGTACCAGGATAATGACCGTGAATCAGGTCTATCCAACGGTCGGCGTGATCGCGATAGCGATTCGTACACTATGGACCGGGACAGCTATTCATACCGTAGCCGGAGCAATGAAAACAACCGCTCGGGTCGACTAGGCGGTGGTTCATATAACAATCGCTACAACGACGATCAGGGCTCAAACAATGATCGGGATAACGACCGTGATTCGTACAACGAGCGGTCCGATTATAACTCACGTTCGTACGGCTCACGTGGTACATACGGGGATCAATACGACGACCGCGATAGCCGAAATTCGTACAACGACCGGGACGACCGTCGCAACGACGACCGGATGAGTGATCGGAACAATCGTTATGACGACCGGAATGACAGAGACCGGACGCGGGATAACCGGGACGACGACCGGATGCGGGACAGAGATCGTGACAACCGTGATCGCGATAACCAACAAAACGATCGGTATGATGACCGTCGGAATGACGATCGCAGAAGCGATGACCGTCGGGACGAGCGACGTGATGAAGATCGCCGGGGCAATAACCGTAGTAACGACGATCGCCAGGACAATGACCGGATGCGAAACGATGATCGTCGGAATGATGATCGCATGAGTGATCGTGACAATAACCGGATGCGTGATCGCGACAAAGACCGGGATAACCGAAATGATCGAAACAGCGATCGTGACAAGCGCGAGCTGAGCGACCGCATTTCTGATCAGCTGGATAAGGTAGACAAGCAACTCGACGCAGCTAAGTCGGACGTTAAAAACGAAAGCCGGAAAGAGAAGCGCGAACGCGAGAAATCGGTAAACGAGCTGAAAGATAAGCGTAGCGACTTGATGGACTCGTACTATAAAGTACAACGGTCCAGCGGTGACGACTTCGACAAGGTGAAAAAAGACGCCGAAAAATCGCTTGACGACGTTAAGGATTGGATGGATAAAATGGGTGACAAAATCGACAAGAAGATGTAAGGTTAATGCCCGATACGAAAAGGGAGTGCTTATAACGAGCACTCCCTTTTTGCGTTTACGGCTTATCTTTGCTCTATGGCACTTATCAAATCTGTCCGGGGCGTAGAACCTCAATTTGGCGAAAACTGCTGGCTGGCCGATAACGCTACCGTCGTCGGTAATGTCCGCATGGGGCGCGACTGCACTGTCTGGTTCAATGCCGTCGTGCGGGGTGATGTTAACGCTATCACCTTTGGCGACCGGTGTAACGTACAGGACGGCGCTGTAATTCATTGTACGTATCAACGCACCAAAACGACCATCGGCAACAACGTATCGATTGCACACAACGCCATCGTTCACGGCTGCACAATCGAGGATGAAGTTCTGATTGGCATGGGGGCGATTATTATGGATGGGGCCGTTATCGGTTCGCGCAGCATCATTGCCGCCGGGGCCATTATCACGCAAAATACCGTTGTCCCACCCGGTTCTATCTACGCCGGAAACCCGGCTCGCTTTCTGAAAGCCGTTTCGGATGAACAAGGCGAGGTATTTATGCGCACGGCCAATAATTACGTCATGTACGCCGACTGGTTCAAATGAACGACTTTCTAATTTACCTCCGGCTGGGCTACGATCATATTACCGATCCCGGCGGGTACGACCATGTTCTGTTTGTCATTGCGCTCTGTGCCGTGTATCGGATTCAGCAATGGCGGCAGGTACTGATTCTGGTAACCGCCTTCACGCTTGGTCATTCGATTACGCTGGCACTAGCAACGCTGCGCCTGATTCACTACAGCACAGACCTGATTGAACTGTTGATTCCCGTAACGATTCTAATTACGGCAGTCAGCAACTTCTTTTTTCAGGACATGTCCGAACGTTCGACGGCAACCACCGTGACGCAACCCTGGCGGTATGGACTGGCACTGGCCTTCGGTCTGATTCACGGCATGGGGTTCTCCAATTACTTGCGAAGTCTGTTAGGTCGCGAAGCCGATATCCTATCGCCTTTGTTGGCATTTAATATCGGACTGGAACTCGGGCAATTACTGATTGTGTCGTTCGTGCTGGCGATATCGTACTTACTGCTGAATCTGACGCGGGTAGCTCAGTTACGCTGGGTGCTGATCGTGTCCGGTATTGTGGTCGGTATGGCGATTTCGCTGTTACTTAACAATGAGTACCTGGCGACGCTTTAGCGTTTTGTATAGCCCATTTGCTGTTTATCTTTGACTGTACGCAGCATCGGTTACGTATGTCGACCACCCATCCTGTTCTACCTTCATGCTTTTCACCAGTCCGGAGTTCGTTCTTCTGGTTGTCTGTACGTTTATACTGTACCACTTACCCATTCTGGTCCGATGGCAAGTGCCGATTCTGATTGCCGCCAGCCTTTACTTTTACGCCTACGGTCAGGCCAACCTGCTATGGCTGTTGCTGCTATCAGTTAGTATAAACATAGCTTCCAGTTACCTGGTCATTTACGGCAAATCGAACCGACACCATCTGTACGCTATACTGGGTGTCGTCTTCAACCTGGCTATACTGCTTTTTTTCAAATATGGCCCCTTACTGGGTCGAACGTTTGCGGCTACCGATGGCGAACTGGGTTCCCTGCTGGTAAACCTGCCGCTCCCTATCGGTATCTCGTTCTTTACGTTTCAGGGCATCAGTCTGGTTGTCGACACCTACAAATACCGGCATGTCGAACAGTACCGTTCGCTGATTGCGCGTAACCTGCTTAAACACACGCAGACGGTTTTTTTCTTCAAAGGCTTCTTTCCGCAGCTCATCTCTGGGCCAATTGTCAAGGCCAATTTTTTCCTGCCTCAGATTGGCCCTAAATCGATACAGGCGGTACGCTGGGAGTATTGCTTCCGCACGCTGGTGCTGGGCTATTTTCTAAAGATGGTCGTGGCTGATAATTTGAAAGATCACACCATGCTGATGACGTACCCATATTTCGAAGCGTATTCATCGTTTACCCTGTTGGTGTTACTGATCGGCTATTCAATGCAGATTTTTGCTGATTTTGCCGGTTATTCGCTCATTGCATTGGGGTTAGCTGCACTATTTGGCTACCAGTTTCCCATCAACTTCAATTTCCCCTATATCGCTACTTCCTTCGCCGACTTCTGGCGTCGGTGGCACATTTCCCTTTCCAGTTTCCTGCGCGAATACCTGTACATTCCGCTGGGCGGGAATAGGCACGGCACAGCCCGAACGTACACCAATCTACTGATAACGATGGTGTTGGGTGGCCTCTGGCACGGTGCCGCCTGGAGTTATGCCGTCTGGGGATTTGCGCATGGAGCGGCACTGGCGCTCGAACGATTCGCGGGTGACACGTTTGGTAAGTCAACGTTCCGACGAGTCCGATTACTGCGCGGTCTGCTTGTTTTTGGCTACGTAACCTTGGCCTGGCTCCTGTTCCGCCTACCTAACTTCAATCACGTACTCGCTTACCTGCGGGCCATCGTCACAAATGGCAATAAGCCCCACGAGACACTGGCCATCAGTTTCATCGTCCTGTACTCACTACCGGTTGTCGGCTACCATTTTCATCACCTGTGGCAGCAAATGCCCGCTCGTTTATCAATTTCAGAGAACCGCTTTTCCACCCGAACAGCCCTTATCTATGGTATTTTGCTGTTTATGATCATTACCAACAGCGGGTCCGAAGGGGCATTTATTTATTTCCAGTTCTGAGTACCATACTGTAACCCGTTTTCCGATATGATCTGGAAATCTATTCTCACTACCCTACTACTGCTCATCGCCTACACGCTTTTTATTCGCTATGGTGGTGCTACTATTTCCCGAACGGCACAGACAACGGCGCAGCGCAACATCGTGAAAGCAGAAGAGTTTCTCTACGAAAACAGCAGCCAGTGCGACACGTTGATCGTCGGCTCATCGATGAGTGAGCGGCTTCATTCTAAGCGACTAATACCCCATTGTTACAATTTGAGTTTTAGCGGCTTATCATCGCTCGATGGCCTTTACCTTATTCAGGCTGGCGGTCACAGGCCCAACGTTCTATTCGTTGAAATTAACTCGATTGCCCGGGAGAGCCCCGTGTCGCTTGATTTAACGACAGTTACCGACCCAAATAGCCGCACGCTCAAACAATGGCTTCCGTTTCTACGGCAGAAGTACCAGCCTGTCGGCGTACTGAAAGCACTGCTGCGCGACTGGCAACAAGGCTCATCTGACCTTATCGCACCTGAAACGGCCTCCCGTCTCGATACGGCTTTGCAACAGAAAATGGTGCATCAGTTACACAGCGCCATGAGCCTGCCCCTGTCTGTCGCAGCAACGGATAGTTCGTTTAAAAAAGCGTATGCCTTTCTGAGTCGACTACAGCGTCAGGGCACCACGGTTATTCTGTTTGAAATGCCGATCAACGATCAACTGAAAAATTTGCTGGCCCCCCGCACGATCAGGGACTACGCGAATCGCTATTTCCCGGCTCCACAATATCAGCACATCGTCTTACCAGCCGACTCTTTCCGTACGTCGGATGGTATCCATCTCCTCTACGACGAATCGCTCTACTACACCAATTACCTACATGCACAGTATGAGAAACTGGCGCAGACGGCACCAAAGCGTATCTGAGTAAACTAGCGGACTATTCCTAAACCGATAAACTCTCATTTCATATAAATTAGCCCATTCTGTATCTTTAGCCCTCGATTCATCAACAATCTACGCATATATGCAAAAGATACTTTTGCTGATGGCAGGGCTGCCGCTATGTATTCTCGGTGCAAATGCACAACAGCAAAGTCCACCGTCACAACGGGCCAACACGCGCTTCGAGCAGCTTGGACCCGTATTACCTACGCCCAACACGTTTCGCACAGCCGCTGGTGCACCCGGTCGCGACTACTTCCAGAACCGCGCCGACTACGACATCAAAGCAACGCTCGATGACGTAACCCAAAAAATTACGGCCTCCGAAGTCATTACGTATCACAACAAGTCGACAGACGCGCTACCCTATCTCTGGCTACAGCTCGACCAGAACCTATTCAAGCCGGATGCGATTGGCAATACGGCCCGTACCAGCAGCATCAACACGAACCGGGCTACCTCCATCCGGCAGATCGATCCAAGTGCTTCCCTTACCGGTAAGGATTACGGCTACAAGATCACCGCCGTCCGCGATCAGGCCGGAAAGCCGTTGAAATACACAATCAACCAGACGATGATGCGGGTTGATCTACCCGCCCCTATTAAGCCCGGCGGTAGTTACACGGTCAGCATCGACTGGAATTTTAACATTGTTGATGCGAAACAAACGGGTGCCCGTTCTGGCTACGAATACTTTCCGAAAGATGGCAACTATGTATACGAGATAGCCCAGTGGTTTCCCCGCTTGTGCGTCTATAACGACGTGACCGGCTGGCAGAACAAGCAGTTTCTCGGGCAGGGTGAATTCGCGCTTATTTTCGGCAATTACAAACTGGCGCTCACTGCACCGAGCGATCACATTGTCGGCGCAACGGGGGAACTGCAAAACCCAACACAGGTCTTATCAGCAACCCAGTTAAAACGTTGGAACGACGCGAAGAACAAGGGAGACAAAAGGGGCGACAATCCCGTGCAGATCGTTACGCAGGTGGAAGCCGAAGCCGCCGAAAAAGCCAAAGCGAGTGACGTAAAACGGACGAAAACTTGGGTATACAAAGCTGATAACGTGCGTGACTTTGCCTTCGCCAGCAGCCGCAAGTTCATTTGGGACGCCATGCAGCCCAGCGTTGAAGGCAAACGAGTGTGGGCCATGTCACTATATCCCAAGGAAGCAAATCCACTTTGGGGGCAGTACTCGACCCGGCTGATAGCGCATACGCTACACTCCTACTCCCGTCGAACCATTGCTTACCCATATCCGGTAGCCTATTCCGTACACGGACCGGTGGGCGGCATGGAATATCCCATGATGAGTTTCAATGGCGCACGCCCGGAAGCCGATGGCACGTATTCGGTCGGTACCAAAAACTTCCTTATCTCAGTTGTTATCCACGAAGTTGGCCATAACTTTTTTCCGATGATCGTCAACTCCGACGAGCGGCAATGGTCGTGGATGGATGAAGGGCTGAACAGCTTTCTGGAAGGGCTGGCCTGTCTGGAGTGGGACGCCAATTTCCCGGCGCATGGCATCGATCCGCAGTATATCGTCCCATACATGCAGCTCGACTCAATGCAGCAGGTACCCATCATGAGTAGCTCCGACAATATTTTAGCGGGTACGTTCGGACCAAATGCATATACAAAACCAGCTACCGGACTGAACATTCTGCGCGAAACAGTAATGGGCCGCGAGCTGTTCGACTACGCTTTCAAAGAATACGCGCGCCGGTGGGCCTTCAAAAGCCCCGAACCCGCCGACTTCTTCCGTACGATGGAGGACGCGTCAGGCATCGATCTCGACTGGTTCTGGAAAGGTTGGTTCTATGGTGTTCAGCCTGTCGACCAAACGCTGACTAGCGTAAGCTGGAATCAGGCCAGTTCGCAAAACCCGGACGTTACCAAGTCGGAAGCGCGGGCGGCTGCTCAGCAAAAACTCAACACGATCAGCCGGCAGCGTGATGCCTTGAGCAAAGGTCAGACGGTGGTCGCACAGGATAGTTCGATGCGCGATTTTTACAACCAGTATGATCCATATGCCGTCACAGCTGAAGACCGGAAGAAATACCAGGATTATCTGGCGTCACTGACGCAGGAAGAACGGCTGCTGGCTGAGGCAGGAACCAATTTTTACACACTCTCACTGCAGAACAAGGGTGGTATGCCGATGCCAGTAATTGTACGGATGGAATTTGAGGACGGCACGGATTCAGTAGCCCGCTTTCCGGCCGAAATTTGGCGATTCAATGATGCATCCGTCAAAAAAGTAATCGCTACATCGAAGAAAGTAAAGCAATGGACGCTCGACCCTTTCTACGAAATTGCAGACATCAACACTGAGGATAATTCATTTCCCCGCGTAGCCCAACCCAGCCGTTTCCAGCTATTCAAACAGCAGAATCGTGCTACCAGTACACCCAACCCCATGCAACAGCAGCGCCAGCAAGCCCCAGCTCGCCAAGGCACTGGACAGAATTAATGTAACCCTCTATTTCTGAATCAACCATGAAAAAAGTACTGTTTCTGGTTAGCGTGGCCCTCTGGTCAACCAACCTGATCGCGCAGCAGCAGGGCCCACCGACGCAGAACGCAAACACGCGTTTCGAGCAGCTCGGCCCCATGTTACCGACGCCTAATACGTTTCGAACGGCTGCTGGTGCACCCGGCCGCGACTATTTCCAGAACCGCGCCGATTACGACATCAACGTAACGCTGGACGATGCGACGCAGAAAATCACCGGCTCCGAAACGGTGACGTATCACAACAACTCGACCGACGAGCTACGCTTTATCTGGTTGCAGCTCGATCAGAATCTGTTTGCCAAGGGCTCTACCGGTAGCATCACCCGCACCGGTAGCATCAACGAGAGTGGTATGAGCTTCTCGCAGTTGCAGAATCTCACCTCCGTTCGTGAACGCAGCAGTCAGCAGGCGACCGATAAATTTGGCTATAAGATTACGTCAATCAAAGACGCCAAGTCAGGCAATGCGTTGAAATACACGATTAATCAGACGATGATGCGGGTCGATCTACCCGCTCCCATCAAGCCCGGTAGCAGCTACGCTTTCAAGGTAGACTGGAACTACTTCATCACCGAGTACTACGGCCGGAGTGGTATGGAGTTTTTTGCCAAGGACGGCAATTACAACTACTTCATTGCCCACTGGTTTCCACGCCTGTGTGCTTACAACGACGTAAATGGCTGGCAGAACAAGCAATTTCTGGGACAGGGCGAGTTCACGCTGATCTTCGGTAACTACCGCGTAGCCATCACCGTACCGAGCGATCACGTTGTTGGCGCTACGGGCGAGTGCCAGAACTACAAGCAGGTACTAACTGCTACCCAGCAGAAGCGAATGGCACAGGCCGCCAATTCGAAAAAACCAATCGTTATCGTTACGCAGGATGAAGCGGTTGCCGCTGAAAAAGCAAAGGCAGGCGACGTAAAAGCGACAAAAACGTGGGTATATAAGGCCGATAACGTACGTGACTTTGCCTTCGCCAGCAGCCGTAAGTTTATCTGGGACGCTATGCAAACCGACGTCTACGGCGACGGCCGCAAAATCTGGAGCATGTCGTTTTATTCGAAAGAAGGCAATCCGCTATGGGGACAGTATTCAACCCGCGTTGTTGAGCACACGCTGAAATCTTACGGCGACCGGACCATCAAATACCCATATCCCGTTGCCATTTCGTGCCATGCAACGCCTGGCGGTGGCATGGAATATCCAATGATTTCATTCAACGGCGGACGTCCCGAAGCGGATGGTACGTATTCAGCCAGTACCAAAGCCGGTATGATCGGTGTCATCATCCACGAAGTTGGGCACAACTTTTTCCCGATGATCGTCAACTCCGACGAGCGGCAGTGGACTTGGATGGACGAAGGCCTGAACACGTTCTGCCAGTATCTGGCGGAGAAAGAGTGGGATTACAATTTCCCAAGCCGCCGGGGCGAACCGCAGTACATCACTGACTATATGAAGTCGGACAAAGCGGTGCTGTCACCCATTATGACGTCTTCGGATAATGTTATCAATCTGGGCGCCAACGCATACGCGAAGCCAGCGACGGCACTGAATATTTTGCGCGAAACGGTGATGGGCCGCGAGCTGTTCGACTACGCTTTCAAAGAATACGCGCGCCGGTGGGCCTTCAAAAGCCCCGAACCCGCCGACTTCTTTCGCACCCTGGAAGATGCCTCGGGTGTTGACCTCGACTGGTTCTGGAAAGGCTGGTTCTACGGCGTCGAACCCGTCGATCAGGATTTGGTAGAAGTCGATTGGTATCAAATTGATTCGGGCAATCCCGAGCTTACGAAAGCGGCTGCCCGCGCTGAAGAAAAGCGTAAAGCCGGTACAATCAGCAAGCAACGGGATGCCGGTACGCAAGGCTCATCAGTTGTAGCGCAAGATTCATCGATGCGCGATTTCTACAACAGTTACGACCCAAACACGGTCACAGACACCGATCGCAAGCGTTACCAAGAGTATCTGGCAACGTTGAGCGAAAGCGAACGGCAGGCCATAGAGTCATCCGACAAGAACAATTTCTATACGGTGTCGCTGAAGAACAAAGGCGGTGTGCCAATGCCTGTAATTCTGCGTATGCAGTTTGAGGATGGTACCGACTCTGTAGCCCGTTTCCCAGCTGAGATATGGCGTTTTAATGATGTAGCCATCAAGAAAGTGATTGTCACAAACAAGAAAGTAACGCAGTGGACGCTCGATCCTTTTTATGAGATTGCTGACATCGATACGGAGAACAATTCGTTCCCACGGGTATCGCAACCGTCTCGCTTTCAGTTATTCCGGCAACGTCAGAGTCCAACTGCGTCGCAATCAGGGAATCCAATGCAGCAACGTCGGAGTACGCAACTCCCGGCCACGCAAGGTAGCGGTCGAAACTAGATTCCTCGTAAATCAGAAAAGCACAACCAGCATATTTTACCGATATGCTGGTTGTGCTTTTACAAATACTCCTTATCTTTGCGAACCAGTTCGGGATGTAGCGCAGTCCGGTAGCGTGCTTGCATGGGGTGCAAGAGGTCGTGGGTTCGAATCCCGCCTTCCCGACTTAGTTAGAGCAGTCT
>JAKONH010000176.1 GCA_022702045.1 Spirosomataceae bacterium | reverse complement strand
AACTGAAGAAGTCGAGCACCATGTTTAAACGAATAGCCACGCTGAGTCTGGGGGTTGTTGGTCTGTCGGTTGCCTTCACGGCCTGCAAGACCCCGGCTTTAGTCGTCAAGAATGAAAACCGCGCCGTCCCGGTCAATTACAATACCCGTCCGGGAGAGGATACACTGAATACCGGGCTGACGCAGTGGCAGCAGTTCTTCACTGATCCGAACCTCGACTCGCTGATCGCGCAGGCGCTGCGGAGCAACCAGGAACTGAATATCACCACGCAGGAAATTTCGCTTGCCCAGAACGAAGCCAACGCACGACGGGGAGAATATATGCCCTCTGTAGGGCTCCGTGGCGAAGCAGGCGTCGACCGGCCGGGCCGCTACACATTGGCGGGCGCTACCGAAGAAGCCCTGACCATCCGGGACCGCAAGATTCCCGATCCGCTGTCGAACTTCGTCATCGGTGGTTTTGCCAGCTGGGAAGTCGATATCTGGCGCAAGCTGCGCAATGCGCGTCAGTCGGCCATCCTGCGGTATCAGTCGAGCACCGAAGGTCGAAACTTCATGGTAACCAACCTGGTCGCTGAAATTGCGTCGTCGTACTACGAACTGCTGGCCTACGACAATCAGCTGGCGATTCTGAAGGATAACATCGATATTCAGACCAATGCGCTGCGGATCGTTCGGATTCAGAAAGAAGCGGCCCGCGTTACCGAACTGGCTGTTCGTCGGTTTGAAGCGCAGGTGCTCAATACCCGCGAACGGCAGTATGCGGTGCAGCAGCGGATTGTAGAGGTCGAAAACCGGATCAACTTCCTGGTCGGTCGATTCCCGCAGCCGGTTGCCCGCACGACCCAGTCGTTTGCAACGATGATGCCCGCTATTATGCACGCTGGTATACCGTCTCAACTGCTGGGCAACCGCCCCGACATTCGCCGGGCTGAGCTGGACCTGGCTGCTGCCAAACTTGACGTGCAGGTGGCCCGTGCTAACTTCTATCCCCGGCTCGACATCTCGGCTGGTGTCGGTTTCGAAGCATTCAATCCGATGTTCCTGCTGTCGACGCCCCAATCGCTGCTGTACTCGCTGGCGGGTGGCCTGACGGCTCCGCTGGTCAACCGAATCGGTATCAAGTCGGCTTACCAGAGCGCTAATGCCCGGCAGACGCAGGCAGTGTACAACTACGAACGGACCATTCTGAATGCGTACGTTGAAGTGGCCAATCAACTGGCCAATATCAACAACCTGCAAAGCAGTTACGAGCTGAAGACGCAGGAGGTAGCCGCCCTGACCCAGTCGAGCGACATTGCCAACACTCTGTTTGGCAACGCCCGCGCTGACTACATGGAAGTGCTGCTTACCCAGCGCGACGCCCTGGATGCCCGCTTCGACCTGGTTGAAACCAAGCAGCAGCAGATGATGGCTGTTATCAACGTTTACCGTGCCCTTGGTGGCGGCTGGCGCTAAGGCAAGAGTTGATTACTATGTACTATCGCCCCTCTGTTCATAGCGAACAGAGGGGCGATAGGCGTTTATGATACTAATCTCAATACAGGGCCAAAGTTGAATGATGTCTTTGTGAAACCAGCTATGAAATCTGTGAAGACACAGACCTGGGAAGTAATTTAGCCATTCACTGATAGGAACTAACAGATGAGCAATTCGGTCGTAAGCCATATCGAATTCAGTCTTCCCGTGGCTACTTTTAATCGACAAACTGAACGCCACACGAAACGATATTACCCATGCCCGTTGAACATGTCTTAAACGACTGTTACAATGAGCGCGGCTATGGTGAGGAGGGCGGTATTTATAAAAAATTGGACATGATTAAGGTTGGTCTCAGCGCGCTGCCGATACCGAATCTGAAATCCCGTCGCAAGCATATCTACCTGCACGACATTAGCCATTTGGTTACGGGCTACGGCGGTTCGTGGCTGAGTGAAGGTTCGGTGTCGAGCTGGGAAGTCGCGACGGGTGATTGAGGCCGCTTGTACTTCCCCTGACTATCGACCTTCTGGGCCATGGCCATCGGCGTAATGCGGTATCCATGTCGGAGCTACCGGGCTTTTCAAATGAGCTTGCGCATGAAAACGCACTCACTGGCGGCCCAAACAATGTATTGTTTGAGCCTGGCCGAATTGCGACTCCGGTTGCAACAAACTGATAATGAGTCAGTACACCGCAAATACGTTGCCTGGACAGGGATAGGTTTATTAATATGGTGGCGCCCGTTTGTTCTCGGTATTAGCCTGTATCAGCTTTTCTGATTCCGTGCCCCGGTAGTAGCTGGCGATAAAACGAACATTGATTAGTACATAGCGACAACGCCCCTTACTCGATAAACAGGGGCGTTGTCGCTATGTACGGTTAAACGAAGGAAAGGTACCAATTGATCGACGGTCAATTGGTATATCGCTTGACCAGCTTGAAGAACAAGCCAACGATCAGGATACCAATAAGTTTACCCAGAAGATTCCAGCCCGCCGGCCAGCCTGGTTTGGGTAGCCTGGCAAAGCCGGTAAAGAACACATACAGCACGACGAGCAAACAAGCCATGCCTACCAACAATACCAGAAACCTAATCATGATTGTATCGGCAGTTGCTTACTGATGATTTCCACAATGGCCTCAGGCACATCCGTCAGTAGTCAACACCGCACTGTCGAACAGCATGCCGGTGCAGAGACAGTATTTCCCGTCGGTGCGGGCCAGAATATCGCAGTTCCGGCAGGTGGCACACTGCTGCCAGAATTGTGGATCGTGGGGCAGCTCGGAGAAAGCGACCGGTCGAAAGCCAAGCTCCCGGTTCAAATCCATGACAACCTGCCCGGTGGTGATGCTGAACAGCTTCGCATTTGGAAACAGCTGCCGACTCAAGGTAAACAGGGCGTGCTTCAGCCGACGGGCCACGCCCTGATGCCGGTAGGCGGGATCGACGATCAGCCCCGACTGGGATACGAACAAACCATTCTCCCATACGTCGAGGTAGGTAAATCCCAACCATTGGCCGCTGGGTAGTGTCGCGATAATCGCTGTGTCTGTCCGCATCTTCTGCCGGATATACTCAGGCGAACGACCCGCAATGCCGGTGCCCCGGTTCTGGGCACTGAGTTTCATCTGCTGACAGATGGCGTCGGCCTGGGCCAGGTGTTCTCCGGAAGCAATACTAATATGATAATCGGTACTCATTGGATGATCTCGTTCGGTTGACGATTACGGAAGGCAGGTCGTTAGCTGACGACAGTATTCGGTCTTGATGGCCTTGGGTAGCATGTAGCGAATTACCTCCGACCGGGAATCCCGTTTGTCGAGTAATCGGCTCAATTGAAAGATGTATACCGTACAAAGAGCATTGCTGATTCGTGGCTCGGCGTGTAGCAATATGTCTTCGGCCGCTAGTAAACAGTGCTTAACGGCCCGAAACCGATTCTGATGCGCCAGCACCGACGTCACTTCGTAGAGCTTATGCAGCGTCACAAAAACACTGGTACCACCCGGCAACGCTTTAAATGTGGTGTCCGCTTCCGGAATTTGATTGGCTAGAACCTGCCGTAAATTGGTTTGATCAATCGTCGTATCCATGATCTCTGTGGTTTATAAGCACAATGTGCCAACGACAGACCAGTTTTTACGCCATCCGACTAATGTGCTGATCGATAGTGCGATAGCTGAGTCGCATTTTTTGGTAGCCAGTGTTACGCTACCATATTGGTTGAGTCCGTTTTCCATTTTGGTAGGGTTGGTAACCGCGATGGGCGCGAAGGCGGACTTAGTTCGGCTGGCTTGCCGGGCTGGGCATGAAGGCAGTAATCGCTGCTGTCTGGCAGGGTAGGGTATAGGGCTACCGCCGGCTGCTTTATTGATTGAGTACCCCTGCTTAGTCAGGACTTTTATTACTCAACTGGCGATCTACGTCATACGCGTAGCGTCAAACCTTCCTCGTTACCTGATCGATCAGGTAACGAGGAAGGTATACAATCACGAAATCAATGACTACTCATCCTGATCTTGCCCCCATCACCCGTCAGTTACGGGCGATGTATGGGTCGCGGCTGCTGGTGGCCGCTGTTCATCATATTCCCGTCTTCGATACGTTGAGCAACGCCCCGCTGTCGATTGGTCAATTACGCGATCAACTGCAGCTTAGCGAACGACCCGCCAGCGTACTGTTTCCGGCTTTGTGCGCGATGAACCTGCTGGCGTATACACCTGACGGGCAACTGTATATCACGGAACTTGGGCAATACCTGACGCAGCACCGGGCTACGAATCTGAGGGGGTACGTCGGGCTGGAAAAAGACGATGTGGGTGTTGTCGAAATGGCCGTCCGCTTGCGTAACGACGGACCGTTGGATACACTGGATGGAATTTCATTCGTCAAGGAGGGCGATGAACCGTCGCCAATGGACGACCCGCTACTATCGCGGCAGTTCACGATGGGGCTGGCCGGACGCGCCCGGCAACTGGCCCCATTGGTAGCGGCCCGACTTCCCCGACAAGAGGGGCATCTGCTGGACGTGGCGGCTGGTACAGGCCTGTACACCTACGAGTGGCTGCTGGCTAACCCGAACGCAACGGCAACCATACTAGACCGCCCGGCCGTACTGGCCGTGGCGGCCGATTTGCTCGATGAGTTCAGTCAGAGCGGTCGGCCGGGGGCGGAGCGAATTCGGGAGCGCGTAACGTTCCGGGCGGGCGATATGCTGACCGATGTGTTGCCCGAAGCAGATATACTGCTGGCTGCCAGTCTGTTCCACGACTGGCCAACGTCGACCTGCCAGCAACTGGCTGATCGGTTCGCTGCGGCCCTGCGTCCCGGTGGCGAACTCTGGGTACACGATGCCTTTCTAAACGATACGCTGGATGGTCCGTTGGCGGTTACCGACTATTCCATAGCGCTGTTTTGGGGAACCAAGGGCCGCTGTTACAGCCGGGCCGAGTACCGAAGCTGGCTGGCGCAGGCTGGTCTGGAACCGGCGGCCGAAACGTGGCCCACCCAACTGGATTACAGCCTGATCTACGCCCGTAAAGGTTAGGAAACAGATTGCCTGTCTGAATAGAAAACGCCGAAGGCCCGGTTACTCGCGCGAGTAACCGGGCCTTCGGCGTTTTTATAATCGACTGATTGACAAACCTAAAAGGTCTCCAAAGACCTTTTAGGTTTAACACTAGTTCAGTGCGATCTGCCGGCTTGCCGTTGCGTCGGCTGGCGTTGCCGATGCGCTATGGAGTGACACCTGGTGGGTCGTTACTTTTTCACCGTTGGATACCTCGATGGTGTAGTCGCCGTCTGGTAACTGACTCAGATCGAAACGGACCTGCGCACTGGTTTGCCGCTTGGCTACCTGTTGTGTCAGTAGGGTCGTACCATTGGCTTTGTTGACGCGAACCGTCAGGTAATTGCCCGCCTGTTTTTCCATTGACAGCACCAGTCGACCGTCGGTAGCGGTATACAGACTGGTTGCGTACGTAACGGCCTGCTTACCGGGGCGGATGATAGGATTTGCCTGCGACAGGGTAGACAGCGACGAAACAAGCGCAAAAGCGATCAGCAGTGAGTTGAGGGTGGTTTTCATGGTGTTGATTTGAATAAGTAGATGGATTCAGAGGGCGTTGTTGCCGTTTGTTGAATCAAAACTAGCGGGGCCAACTGGCCGCAAACAGGGATTTCGGATGAAGTGGGGGAAAAACGCGACGAAAGCCCGGTTTTACCGGACGAAAGGCAATTGCCCTATTTTATTTCGAAAATGAGTTCTGTGTAGCTGTAAAAAAGAATAATATTTTGTTTTGGTCCAGCCTGTAAAGGTATTTTAGCCGACGATCAGGCTATAAGACCGCTTAGCCGGATTTGTAGACCGCTTGCTCAATAGTACGGTTGATCTAAACGGAAAATCTGCCGGACGGCGGGACGTAAACAGGCAATTTCTGGTAAACCCACCAGTGGCATCAGCCAAAACCTGACATTAACCGTCCGATTTGTACGGGAATGGACTCCGCGCTGTACGGGAGTGGACAATCAATTACATCTCTATAATGATAAATTACTGATAGTCAAATAGTTAATTGTAGTGGTATGGTAGTTGGCATAAAGTAATCGTACCAATCAATCACGCTTTACACTCGATTTCGCTATGACTACGCTATTTGCTACCGCCTTTGCCAAGCCTATCCTCGTCCTTCACTTGTTGATGACGTCGCCCGTGCCAGCGATTAGTGAGCACCCTGCCAACAACGCCACGTTTGCTGCCAGCGCCTACGTAACCAAGGCTAATAAGATTCGCGTATCCATCGATAAACCGAATCGTGAACCGATGACGATCAGTCTGCGGCCAGTAGGGCAGCAGCACGTCGTCTTCACGGAGCACGTCAACCGGAAAACGACGAAAGCGACGCTGTTGCTGAATGTCGATCAACTCGCCGATGGAGCGTACGAACTGGAGCTGAAAACCAGCAGTGGTCAGCTCGTCAAACAGATCGACCTGCATACGCCTGCCAAAGTCGCTTCGGTACAACGTCAACTAACGCTCGAATAAATCGCCCCGTCGGGCACACGACTGCTCGCGCTACCGATTGATCCAACCCTCTTTTTTTTACCCCACCTGTTCAGGATGGGTACTACTCAAAACCCAGTAAATAAGCACCATGAAAACGCACATGAGTACACACACGGCAGCCGGCAGTCTGGCTTCAAAAGGCCGACGGATATACGCACTGCTTGGGCTGAACCAAAAACGAACGACATCCGCATGGCTGCTGCGGAGTCTGCTTGCTCTCTTCCTGCTGCAGGCACAGCTGGGCGTGGCCCAGGTCGGCGAATCAACCGGTAAGCAGATACAAAGCGCAGCGTTAGATCGAGGGTATTGGCGGTTGAACACGCTGGTCAGCACCCACACAACACAGGTTCAATTTTTTAGCCCTACCCATCAACTGCTTTACGAAGAACGGATGCCTGGCCGATGGGTTAGCCTGACGCGTAAAAACCAGAAGCAGTTTGATCAACTGCTCGATCAACTGGTCAGCAATCAACTCCTGACGACGCGCATCAAAACCGCTCCGCTTCCTGCGTCTGCTGATGAGCTGATACCGGCCGATCCGGCACAGGCAGCTATGGCGCAGTCGGTTCGGGCAACCACGAGTGCTACGGGTGAACTGTTTCTGGCCATCGATAACCCGGCGTATGCGTCGATCAATGTGTTGGTAATGGACCGTGATCAGCCTGTCTACGAAGAATCAGCCAGCAAGGGGCAGTACCGGCGGAAATTGGATTTGTCAGCGATCGACGGAAAAGAGTGTCGACTGCTGGTGCGCCTTGCCAATCGACTGGTTATGTACCGGGTAAGCCGACCGGCTACAGCATCGTCGTACCGGTTGCTGACGCCGGTTGGCCAGCTAACCAGCGCCGATAGCTGGTAAGTTGCTGCGGAAGGTTGTCGGTATCGGTTTTGATCAGTACCTTACCTGATTGTGATACAAAATCGGGTATGACCACAACGGTAGGCGCGCGGATTGCCGAAGCCCGCAAAGCCAAAGGCTGGACACAGGAAGAGCTTGCGGAACAAACCAACCTGACAGTGCGCACCATTCAGCGGCTGGAAAATCAGGCAAATACACCCCGACTACACACGCTCAGGCTTATTGCGCAGGCATTGGCTATTCCGTTCGAGCGAATCAATGTGCCACTGGTCGAAGCACCGTCTACCTCGCTACTGGACGATGGGGTTGACACGCTGGCCGAGGAGCGGCATTCGTTGCAACTGCTGAATTTGTCATCCCTGTTCTATCTACTCATCCCGTTCGGCCATTTTCTGCTGCCGTTGTACCTGCTCAGGAAACAGGCGCTGCAGCACAAACCCTACCGGCAATTGGGCTGGCAAATTGTTAAGACGCAACTCCTGTGGAACGCGGGAACAACCGCCCTGATGTTGCTGACGGTGTTGGTCAACGTAGGGTTGGCAAGCCGAAATCAGCCGTACTCTATCAGCTACTTTATCCCGTTTGTGGCGATGTACGTGCTGAATGGCTGGCTTATCTATCGGTTCGGTAAGCGGATTATTAGTGCCTGAAAACGGCTTTTCTGGCAAAAGACGCCTGAATGTCGTCTGGATGTCGGGCTGATTTAGGGTGAGGGTTACGTGTTTTGCGACTGTAATCAAGTCCGTAATCACCCCCGTTCATGCTACTCCGTTTCGCCTTATTTTTTGCCTGCTTCATTAGTCAGTACACCGCCCGTGCCCAGCAGACAACTGCTACTACAGCCGGAAGTATCAGTTTTACCACGCCATCGTACGAAACGCCTTTCGTCTGGGAAAGTGGGCTGACCGGAAACCGACGCGACGAACATAGGGCCCTTCTGATTCCGGTTACGCTGCCCGGTTCCCGTCAGGTCGTTTACATGCAACTGGACACCGGGTCGCCGGTTTCGATGCTCTATCGCAATCAGCTACACCGTATATTGACAGCCGATACGACCCAGCCGATAAACGAACTTACGCTTCAACTGGGGGGGCAGCCGATTGTCCTGAAAAAGCCGACGATCATTAAGCAGGGTGGCGGGGGAGAAGCCACATCGACCGCGCCCCTTATTATCGGAACCTTTGGTACCGACTTTCTGAATCAACACGTGGTGCAGCTTGATTTTCTGAAAAAAAAGCTGACGATGACGGATACAGTACCAGCGTCGATAAACAGGCCGCTCGTCTGGTCACCATTGCTGTACGAACGGGGGAATATTCTGCTGCCCGCCCGCATACGGGGTAAGGCTAGCCTGTTGTATTGGGATACGGGTTCCAGCAGTTTCGGGCTCCTGACAGATCGGGCAACCTGGTCCAGTATGGCGGCCGTCGATGCGGTGCCTGACAGGTATACGGTTCAGTCGTGGGGAAAGCCGCTTACGGCCCATACTATTGCCACGCCCGATAGTGTCCAGCTTGGCAAACGGACCTTACCGATTGGCTATGTTAGCTACATCGAAGGCGCTTCCGACAGTCAGATCAACCGCATGATGGCGTTGGGTATCGGCGGTATGACGGGGAATCAACTCTTTCTACAATCGACGCTGTTGCTTGATACGCGGAACCGCCGGTACAGCCTCGTTGACAACTGATAAGCCGACTATCAGGCGCAGGACACCAGCCATTGTTTCGCCGGGTACCCGTCTCCCTCACCATTCGAATGTTGCCGGGTTTTGAAAAGCACAACGCCCCAACTGATAGGCCGGGGCGTTGTCCGTTGTGCGTGACGAATCTGCTTAAAACGATTCATAGTCGTAGCTAAGCACGGCCCCTTTGGCAATGTCTTTTTTAGTGCGCGGCAACCCCTGTTCGGTATAGGTGTATTCGGTTTTGTACACCGTGCCCTGATCGACCTGGGCGCTGAGGATGTTGTTACGGCTGCTGTACAGTATTGGGTCGAAGGTATAACTCCATTTGTAAAACGGATTGACCTTGTCGTCGTACTGATAATTTATGGTGAACTCGGTCTGGTCGTTGGCGTTTAAATAAGCTGCTTTAACGATGTTGCCATTCTCATACGTGTAGACGTAGCGCGCGCGGGTCGTAACCCCATACCGGATAATGCCTTCCTGTTGCCACTCCGTAACCTGACCCTGTGTGTTCAGTCGGTAGATGTTCCGCTCGTTTGTCTGATTGGGCAGTAGTTGTCCATTCGCCTGAAAACGCGCGGTTGTCTGCTCGATAATGCCGTCGCCAAATGTATACGCAGTCAATTCGCCTACACTGCCGTCGCTGTTGGTCTGACCGTAACGCACCCGGTAGCTAGTGAGTCGACCCTGTTCGTCGTACGTGCATTCGTTTGTTAGCTCGGCCGCGTTCGGCGAGGTAGGGGGGATGATGACCTGTGCGAGAAGACGGCCTTGTTTGTAAGAAAAGCGCGTATTCACAAAGTAAGGCCCGAGCCCCCCATTGTCGCCCTGTACCGTCATTTGCTTCAACCGTAGATTAGCCGTTGTCGTAGGGGTAGTAGCTGTCGATGAACTAATCGATGTCGTTGTGTTCACAGCCGGAGCGATGGCCTCTGTGCCTTGTTGGCAACCAATGGCAAATAGCGACAGCAGACCTAGGATAACTTGATAGTGGTGCATAAATGGAAGGCTATTGTTAGTGAATAACCTGTTTTTAGTCAGAAGGTTACGGCTTGTCGACTGGTGTTTCGGATGTTCTGTCTGAGCCCCGATAATACACTAGCCAGACCCGTACATACGGATAAAACGACTGGTGATTCCCGGCGTATTGCCTGCGGTTGATTCATATCCGCGTGTTCATCCCATATCTTAGCGCGCTCATGGCTTTATTGGCCATAACACAATCGTAGCTGGTACAGATTATATGGAGTTGATTACGTTCCTGAAACAGCGGATTACCCTCACCGACGACATGGAACAGATATTGGACAACGCCCTTGTCCGGGAAACGTTCGGTAAACACCATAAATTACTGCCGATCAACAATCGATCGCAGACAATTTTCTTCCTGGAAAGTGGCCTGGCCCGGACCTTTTACCTGCGGGAAGACGGTAAGGACGTTACGCACAGCTTTCACAAGGAAAACGCGTTTACGGCCCCGATCGAGAATATCTTTTATAAAGGTCCGTCGCCATTTGGGATCGAGCTGATTCAGCCCAGCGTCGTCCGGTCGATTGATTACCGGGATATGGAGCGGTTTATCGATCAGTACAGCGAACTGGAACGGCTCATCCGGTTTCTGCTGATCGATATTATCAAAGGGTTTTCAGACCGGCTGTACGCCCTACAATTTCAGTCGGCGCAGGAGCGCTACCGTTCGCTGATGGAGGAACATCCCGATATTCTGCAACAGGCTCCACTAGGTCATATCGCTTCTTACCTGGGCATCACGCAACAGACACTCAGCGTAATCCGCTCGCAGCGCACGTAGGGGTTTTCTTGCCGCTTCCGGTCGCTTTTGTCATCCCGACGACAGGAAAGATGACAAAAGCGATTTCCCAGACAACCTCTGAAGAGGATTCAAGGGTGTTTGTACTTGTCCCCGTTTACCGGATCAGTCCGCTCGATTGACCCGGTAAACGGGGATTTATATGTCCAATTGGGTCGCCGAAAGGCGGAAAATGGATCGGGCAGGTGCTCCTTGTCTCACGTCGACTGCTATTGGTTGCCACGTTGTTTTTTAAGATAAATGAAAAGAAAGCCGTAGTGAGACAATGAATTTTGCCCTGTCATATTCTCACCCAAATCATGGTACGCAAACCAATACTCATTCCCGTTCTGATAGGCCTGCTGGCGAGCTGTCAGTGGGGGGGCAACAAGAATCAGAACCCTACGTCGGCGCAGCGCGAACAGCCGGCTGCCATTCCGGTGGTGGTCAGCCGCGTCAGCGACGTGCAGTCGAGTGGTCAGCTTAGCCTGAGTGGTTCGACTGAAGCCGAAACGACCGTCAACCTCGGCTTTATGGTCGGCGGTAAATTGAACCGGGTTACTATCCAGGAAGGGCAGACCGTACGGGCGGGACAACTGATTGCCGCCATCGAACCGACCGATTACCAGATCGGCGTCGCCATAGCCGATGCCAACGTGGCCCGCGTGCAGGACGAGTACAACCGGCTGACCATTCTGAAAGACCGCGGTAGCCTGACACCCAGCGACTACGAAAAAGCGGTGACGGGACTGGCCGAAGTGAAAGCCCGGCGCCAACTGGCGGTCAAGAACCTGAACGAAACGAAACTGGTTGCTCCCATCAGTGGCATCATTGCCCGCAAAGGGGCCAACGCCGGGGAGATTGTGCCGCAGGGGCAGCCGTTGTTTCAGATCGCCGACATCCAGCCTATCAAAGTGCGGGTGTCGGTGCCCGAATCGGAAGTGGGACAACTGCGGCTGGGACAGTCGGCACAGGTGTCGATTCCGGCGCTGGGCCAGACGCTAACAGGAACGGTCTCGCTCATCGGGGCTGTGGCCGATCCGGCTTCGCGGGCCTATTCGGTTAAGATCGATCTACCCAATCCAGCCCTCAAAATCCGGCCGGGCATGATTGCCGACGCCGAGCTGGCTTCGGGCCGTAAAACGGCCATGCTGACATTGCCGGGCAGTGCCGTGCTGCACGACAGCGATGGCTCGACCTACGTCTACGTAATCGACAGGGCGAAAAAGCAGGCGTTCCGGCGCAAGGTGACGCTGGGCCAGATTATCGCCAGTGATATCCAGATTACCTCGGGCCTGACCGCCGGTGAGCAGGTCGTGACTGGTGGGGCACAGAAACTCCAGGACGGTAGTCCGGTTCAACTTAACACATCGGCCCAATGAATCCCATCAAATCATCGCTCAAATACCCCCAGATTACGTTGAGTCTGGTATTTCTGGCCGTGGCGGTGGGCGTCTATTCGCTGCTGACCATGCCCCGCCGGGAAGACCCCAAAATCACGATTCGTACGGGGCTGGTGGTGGCGCTTTTCCCCGGTGCCAACTCCGCGCAGGTCGAAGATCAGGTGACCCGCAAAGTGGAACAGTACCTGTTCGGCTATGCGGAAGTCAACAAGGAAAAAACGTACTCGACCAGCCGCGACGGGGCCATGGTGGTCAACGTCGAGCTGAACGAAAATGTCAAAAATCCCGACGTGTTCTGGTCGAAATTACGGCACGACCTCAACCAGGCGAAGGTGCTGGATTTGCCGCAGGGCGTGCAGGGACCAATTGTCAACACCAACTTCGGCGATACGGTCGCCATGCTGATCGGGGTCGAATCGGATTCGCTGTCGTATACTGAGCTAAGTGACTATCTCAAACGAATCGAGGACGGGCTGCGGACGATCCGGGCGGTTTCCAAGATTCAGCGGTACGGCGAACAGAAAGAGCAGATCACCATCACGGCCCGCTCCGAGCAACTGGCGCAGTACGGCATCCGGTGGGATCAGGCGGTGCGGGTGTTGCAGGCGCAAAACGCCATTAAAGCTACCGGAGCCGTCAAAACTGACGCCAGTCAGGTACCACTCTACGCGCAGGGCTACTACAATACCGAAGGCGAAATTGCCAACCAGGTGATCGGCTCGACGCCGACCGGGGCGGTGGTTCGGCTGGGCGACGTAGCGACCATCAAACGCGAGCAGACTGAACCCACGTCGCTCATCAGCGTCAACGGGCACCGGGCACTAATGCTATCGGTCGAGATGCAGGAGGGCAACAACATCGTCCGGTTCGGGGAGGAGGTTGCTACCAAACTGGCTGAGCTGCAGCAGCACCTGCCCAGTTCGGTTACCCTGACGACTATTGTCGACCAACCAACGGTGGTGCAGCACAGTGTCAGCGATTTCATCCGCGAGTTTTTTCTAGCCATTATTTCGGTCGTTATCGTCACCATCGTCCTGTTGCCGTTCCGTATTGCCGCTGTGGCTGCGATGGCCATCCCCATCACGGTGGCGGTCACCTTCGCTGTGCTGCACACCTTTGGCATCGAACTGCACCAGGTGTCACTGGCCGCGCTGATCGTGGTGCTGGGCATGGTTGTCGACGACGCCATCGTCATCGCCGACAACTACGTGGAGCTGCTTGATGAGGGCGTCGACCGCTGGACGGCAGCCTGGCGCAGTGCCAGCGATTTAGTAGTGCCGGTACTGACGGCTACGGCCACGATCATTGCGTCGTTTATGCCGATGGTCATTCTGACGGGGTCGGTGGGCGAGTTCATCGTATCACTGCCCATCACCGTGTCTATCGCGCTGGCGTCGTCATTCGTAGTGGCTATGCTATTGACGCCGTACCTGTGCTACATTTTCATCAAGAAAGGACTACACCAGCTGGCCGGAACAGAAACCGCCGAGAGCCGTCCCCACAAAAAATCACTGCTCGATTACATGCAGAACGGCTACGACCGAGCCATCGGCTGGTGCGTCGATCACCGGGGCTCGACCATCGTGCTGGCCGTGGTGTCGATTGCCGCGTCGGGGCTGTTGTTCAAAGCCATCCGGCAGAAGTTTTTCCCGGCTGCTGAGCGCAATCAGTTCGTCGTAGAAGTGTGGATGCCCACGGCGACTAAGCTGGAGAAGACCAACGAGGCCGTGGCGAAACTGGCCGGGCTGATCAAAAACGACGAACGGGTTGCCAGTTACGCGTCGTTCGTCGGGGCCAGCGCGCCCCGGTTCTACTACAATTTCTCGCCCGAACCGCCCGTCACCAACTTCGGTCAGTTGCTGATCAACACCCATACCGCCGAAGAAGCCGAAACGATGGCCGAGGAACTGACGAATCGGGTAGCGGCTGCTGTACCGGAAGGAACGCCCCGCGTGCGGCTGATGCAGCAGGGGGCTCTAGCCATCGCGCCCGTTGAAGTGCGCATCATCGGCGACGACCTGGCCCAGCTCCGGCGTATCGGCGAGCAGGTGACGGCCATCGTGAAAAAGACGCCGGGCAGTACACTTGTCCGCCCCGACTTTCGGGAAGATTACTACGGTGTCGGTATTCAGCTGAAGGAAGAAGCCAATCGGCTCGGCTTTACCACCACGGGTGTGGCTACGTCGATCTACACCGGTTTTTCGGGTGCTCCGGTATCGGTGCTGTACGAAGGCGATCAGCCCATCAACCTGGTGCTACGGCTCGACGAAGCCAGCCGCCGGAACTTCACCAACCTGGAAAATACGTATCTCAGCTCACCCGCCACGGGCAGTAACGTTCCCCTTCGCCAGATCGCCGACCTGAAACCCGAATGGCAGATCGGCCGAATCATGCACCGCAACGGGGTTCGTACGCTGACGATCCTGAGCGAAACCGCTGGAAGCACGTTGCCATCCGAAGTGCTGAAAGCCATCCAGCCGCAGATTGCCAGGATCGCCTTGCCGGTCGGGTACCGCATCGAGTACGGTGGCGAAGACGAAAACCGGAAAGCAACATTCAGCCAGATGGTTGGAGCGCTGGGTATCAGCCTGGTGCTGATCTTCCTGATCCTGTTGTTCCAGTTCCGCAACCTCAAAGAGTCGATGGTGGTGATGGCTTCCATTCCACTCAGCCTGTTTGGGGCGTTACTGGGACTGGTACTTACCCACAACCCGTTTGGTTTCACCGCCTTTATGGGCCTCATCAGCCTGTCGGGGATTGTGGTGCGGAACGCAATCATCCTGGTCGACTATGCCAACGATTTGATTCGCAAGGGTATGGACGTGCGCACGGCTGCCATCGAATCGGGCAGGCGACGACTCCGCCCCATTTTTCTGACCACGATGGCAGCCGCTATTGGCGTCGTGCCGATGATCGTGTCTGGGTCTCCGCTCTGGAGTCCGTTAGCGTCGGTGCTGGCTGTCGGGGTGGTAGTGTCGATGGTGATGACGCTGCTGGTTATTCCGGTGCTGTTTGTACTGGCTGTCAAGCCCGAAGAAAAAAAGGAACTGGTTGCCGAAGCCGTCTAACTACACTCAATTCATGAAACGTATTAGTTTATACATTGCCCTGCTGCTGGCGGGGAGCCACGTCGGGCTGGCGCAGGAACTGACCCTGGCGCAGGCGCAGCAGCAGGCCGTCGCGCAGAACCGACGCCTAAAAATTGCCCGCCACAAAGTCGACGAATCCACGTACAAGATCACCGATGCCAAAAGCCGGCTGTACCCATTGGTGCAGGCCAGCGCCCTCTATGCCTACAACGGTGTAGCCAACGACCTGACCCTGCCCGCCGGGGCATTGGGTGTCATTCCGGGGAATACACCGGTCTTGCTGCCTCAGAAAGAGCTAACCCTGTTCGATGCCAAACACAACCTGTTCACGGGGGGCGTACTAGCCCTTCAGCCCCTGTCTCAACTGGGTAAAATCAAGGACGGTGTCCGGGCGGCTCAGGCCGACGTCGAACTGGCGCAAACCGACGTCAGTCAGGCTGAGCAAGCGATCCGGTACGGGGTTGAGCAGGTTTATTTCGGGTTACTGATCGCTCAGAAACAGCAGCAGCAGGCCCAGACAACCATTGAACTGACGGAGGCCAAACTCTATGATCTGGAAAGCGCCCTGCTGGCGGGCAAAACCGACCCGGTCAATAAAGTGGGCTTGCAGGCCGATCTGGCCAATCAGCAGCAGCAGCTTCGTCAGCTACAAAATCAGGTCGAGGATTACATGGCCGATCTAAACGAACTGCTCGGTCAGCCCGTCGAAACGCCCCTAACGGTCAGCACCCCCACCGACTCCCCGCTGGATCTGTTGCCGGTCGAGACGTACCTGACGGCTGCTCAGTCGGGTAATCTCGACGTGCGCAAGGCCGATCAGCTAAGCCGCAAAGCGGGGATTGGTGTGCGGGCGGCCCGCAAAGACTACCTACCTACGGTGGGTGCGCTGGGCGGCTATAACTACCAGAACGTGATCTCAGAACTGCCCGCCAGCAACTTTTTCCTGGGCCTGCAACTTAGCTATAACCTGTTCGATTTTGGCCGTCGCCGGTCGGCGGTCAATCAGCGGCTATCGCAGCAGCAGCAGGCCGATGAAAACCGGCAGTATACGCTGGAGCACCTGCGGACTGAGATCGGGAAAGCCTACCGCAAAGCCCGGCAGGCCCAGGCGCTTATTCCCATCGCGACCCAGGCCGTGCGGTACCGGCGCGACGAGCTGAAATTGAAACAGGACCGGCAGGCGGCTGGACTGACCCTCAAACGCGATGTACTGGAAACGAAGCAGGCACTTCAGAAATCGGAAGTCGACCTGTATTCCGCGCAGCTCGGTTACCGCCTGGCCCTGTCCGAACTTCAACGGCTTGGCGGGCAGTAGAGCGGCTTCATCCACCTGTTTGTCCACAAGTGGTAGCTGAGTCCGTACATATTGAGAACTTGTTTAAAAAACAGTAAACCAAAAAAACGAGCCGCTTAGCCTGACACAAACTGAAGCATCAATTAGCTTCGGTGTCAAGGCAAGCGGCTCGTCGAAGGGGGAAGGGTACGGAGCGATCTACATGAACGTTGACTGGCAAGCAGTAGATGCGCGTACCGAGTACAGAAAGGGTGGTAGTAGAAGCGAAAAGCGGTCGATGTGCACAACAGGGCACGCTGTTTTCTGGTAACAAAAATCCGCTGATTCGCTGAATATGGCTATAACAAATGGTGCAAAAGCTATAACTGTGGTTGCATACTATGCAGATAGTCAATAGTTCATTCGTTTGGCAAGTCGTTTCGCTGCCAGCTATCAGAGTGGGACTTGACTGCTTTTCAAAGCAGTCAAGTTGCCGGCTCAGTTGTCCTGACCCGAGTGATGAGTTTGCTGTCGAGCGTAGTCAAGGGGTGTCATTCCGTACTGTTCCTTGAAGACTTTGGAGAAATAAGCCGGGCTGTCGAAGCCCACCGCATAGGCTGCCTGCGAACTGGTAGAACCCTGCGCCAGCCATTGGGTTGCCCGCCGTAATCGGTAACTGCGAATCAGTTCGGTAACGGATAGGCCAGTGAGTGCCTTGACGCGCCGATGTACACTCGACCGGCTTAAGTGCAACTGTTCCGCTATCTGATCGACGTTTAGCGTTGTATCGTCTAGGCGGGTCTCAATCAGTTCGTAAAAACGTTGTAGTAATGGGTCGCTGACGGGGGCGACCGGGTCAGCTGACGAACCTTCTGCAACAAGCTCTTTCCGCAGGCGCTCCTGTAGTGCTGCCTGACGCTGTAGCAGATTGCGGACGCGCAGCAGCAGCTCTTCCGGGTTGAACGGCTTGGTAAGATAATCGTCAGCCCCCGTCGACAACCCCGCGATACGACTGTCGACCGATGCTTTCGCGGTGAGCATGATAACCGGAATATGACTCGTCCGATCGTCGGCTTTGAGTCGGTCAACCAGCGTCAGCCCGTCCATCACAGGCATCATTACGTCGGTGATGATCAGATCGGGTAAGTCGTCAAGGGCTAGTTGAAGGCCAGCTTCACCATTGGCCGCGCGATGAAGCTGGTAGTGGGGTTGGAGCAGCATGCCGATAAAGTCGGCTACTTCATCATTGTCTTCGACCAGCAATAGGGTCGCCGACTCGGTCCTGGGTAATCCATCGGCCGGCGTCATTGGCTGGGTTAGTGCCTCGTTCTCGGCGTTATCCGATGGCGCAACCTCGTAAGGCAGGGACACGCGGAAGGTCGTACCGGTACCGACATCGCTTTGCACAGTAATCTGGCCGCCGTGCAACAGAACCAACTCGTACACAAGCGATAGGCCAAGCCCGCTGCCCGCTAGGCTGGTCGAGTCTGAATCATCAACTGGTACCTGGTAGAAGCGGTCAAAAATAAACGGTAGCTGATCGGCTGCTATACCGGTGCCGGTATCCGCAACGATCAGGTCGATGCCGACTGTCGCAGGCCTAAGTTCTACCCTGATCTGACCCGTTGACGGGGTGTGCCGGATTGCATTGGCCAACAGGTTGGTCAGGATTCGCTCAAGCTTCTCGGCATCGTACCAATAGCCGGTTGTCAGCGCTGTCAGATAGTGAATGGCCGCCTGGCCGGAAAGCGCAGACTCCGTAAATGAGTTCACGATGTCGGCAACGAACCGATCTGGTCTGCCCTGGCGTAGCCGAAGCGGTAGCTGCTGGGCTTCCAGGCGGGAAAAATCCAGCAGTTGATTGATCAGGTTAAGGAGCTGCTGCGCATTCCGCTGGATGGTGCCCAGCAGTTTCGCATGCGTCGTCGCGGATAAGTCGTTGAGCAGTATACTGACGGGGGCCAGTATCAGCGTTAGTGGAGTCCGTAATTCGTGCGTGATGTTGGTAAAGAACCGCGTTTTCAACTGCTCAACCTCTTGCAGTTGTTCCAGCTTCCGCCGATTCAATTCCTGCTGTTGCTGCCGGTACAGACGCCGGCTATACAGGCGAATGCCGAACCAGGCCAGCCCTGCTAATGCGATGACGTACACGGTGTACGCCCAACCCGTTGCCCACCAGGGAGCCTGTATAACAAAGCTATAACTGGCAGGCTGCGTACTCCAGACACCGTCGCTGTTAACTGCCTTCACGTCAAAACGGTAAGCGCCGGGCCGCAGGTTTGTGTAGTTGGCAAACCGGCGATTGCCCACCATAACCCAGTCGTCGTCAAGGTCTGATAGCCGATACGCGTAGCGGTTGCCGTCTGGTGAACGCTGAGTGAGGGCGACGAAATCGAACGAGATCGTATTCTGGTCGTGTGCCAGTTGTAACGGCTCTTTCTGCAACAGATACGGTTTGTTATTAACCGCAATACCGGTTATGTACACCGGAAACGCATCACTTTTTCGCGGTATCAGGTTGGGGTCGACCGTTACGATTCCGTTCACCGTACCAAAAATGAGTTTGTGGTGATGGCGGACAACGGCAGTCGGCAGAAACTCATTGCTGGGCAGTCCGTCCCGCGTATCGAATAAGTAAGTCGCCATTGTTGTCGGTTCAAAGCGACACAGACCCCGGTCGGTTCCCAGCCACAACCGGCCCCATTCGTCGGCGGTAATGCTGACGATGCGGTTGGTTGGCAGGCCTTCGCGGGTCGTAAACGACTGAAACTGCTTTGTTTTTGGGTCGTATCGCTGTAAGCCACTTCGGTTCGTACCGGCCCACAGCAGGCCCTGCTCATCTTCGTAGAGTGCCAGTACATCATCGGCCAACTGCCCGCGGTAGGTCTGATACTGCCCAGTCGTGGGGGTGAAGCGGATCAGACCGTAGCCCAGCAACGCCAGCCATACGTCGCCCGTTCGGCTGGCCAGCAGGGTTTGTACCGGGTGTTGTGCCAAGCCATTTTTCTCGCTCAGAAGCCAGTTGTAATCGGTGTACCGGCGGGTGCGGGGATCGAAAGACGCGAACCCGCCTTCACCGCCCAGCCATATCAGGCCAGACGGGCTCAAACTGGAGTGATCCAGAATGGTCGGGCACGGATAAAGCGTATACCGATCAGACTGCCTGTCGTACTGATACAGACCCTGACTAGAGTTGATCCATATACTGCTGGCTTTATCGTCCAGTAGCGCGCTGATGTAGTTGATCTGCTGATCGGTTGACCCAAGCGTTTTGGCTGGAATCGTCGTCAGCCGGTTTGTCTTTCGGTTGAGCCGATACAGTACATGGGCGTTTGTAAACCAGAGATTATCCTGTTCGTCGATCAGTAGCGCAGTCGTCTTATTCTCAAAAAGATTGGTGAATCTACTGGCTGGCGTAACCTGATACGGGCTAAAAATGGCGGTCGTTGGCCGCTGTTTATCGATGCCGTTGTTCGTGCCCAGCCATAGTGCTCCGCTGCGATCAATGTAAATGACCTGAACGTAGACACTGCTCAACCCGGCCCGTTGATTCGGATTGGGTCTGTACGTGACCAACTGACGGCTCGCCAGATCAATCTGTTGCAAGCCGTCTGTGGACCCAACCAGCAGCTGCCCCTGCTGATTACGTTGCAGGGCGTACATAAACAGAAAGGGATTGAGTGGCCCCTGCCGGGTGATATACGGCTGAAGTGCCAGCGAAGGCGCATCCAGCCGAAGTTGAAACAAACCCCTGCCCACGCTGCTAATCCATAACTGGTTCGGGT
>JAKONH010000168.1 GCA_022702045.1 Spirosomataceae bacterium | reverse complement strand
TTCTGATAGTGGCAGATCCACCTCCCCATTCGGATAATCCTCCCCCATCGGGCTATGCAGACCGGGCGTTAGATCGCTTTTCTTTATGTGCATTCTCTGCGTGAGTGTGAACCGCCCTTTGTCTACCTGGTTCAGTATCGCCAGGGCAACGTGAAACTTGTACACACTCTGCATCGGCATATGCTTGTCGCCGTTGATCGTCAGTGTTTGTCGGCTACCGAAGTCATAAATCCCTACGCCTACGGTCGCCTTTTTTCCGTTGATAACTTGCTCAATCTTTTCCTGCAATGACTGCGCATAACTCGATACGCTAGCAACAAGCAGGCTGGCAACCAGCAAATGAATTTTCATACTCGTAACGATAGGGGAAATGGAATATACCAGCAAAGGTAAAAGACGACAGCCCGAAACAATTTTCATAAACCGGTTAGGACTACGCTGGAGACGATCGGTAGACCCACCAGTACACAACACTAAAGGCCCCTGTGCCAGTCAATGGCAACAGGAGCCTTTAGTGTAATTCCCGCCCTGCTCCGTGGCTACTTTCCCGGCTTATGACACTACCGGCGCTTTGTATACTCGTAATAAAAAATACTACAGACCGTTATCGCGAGCGGACTTAAGTTTCTTGCCGATGCATTCTGTGATCAGCAAGCTAGCCGTTGACTTAATTTTTAGCTGATTCAGGGGTGCGTCGGGAAAGAAAACGTCGGTCATCACCGATAAACCGCCGTCGGCAAATAACTCCACCGATGCCCGGTCGATGAGCAGGGTAAGCTGCATCGTCGGGGCCGTCGACAACCGGGGGGCGGTGTGGCGACCCGCAAAGCTCTTATCGAAATCGACTTTGCCCGACTTGGTCCGATCGATGAAATACGCATTGGCCGCTTTGTCGTAGCCGATTACGAGTTCGTTGCCCTGCTGATTCGCCAGCACGAGGGAGAAATTAGCAGGGTTCGGCACGGTCAGTTTCAGTTGGTACGGACCAGCACCGACGTTCAACTTCGTCGTCAGGTCGGTTTCACCCTTGACCTTTAGATTTGTCACTGACTTGGTCTGCTTCTCGAGTTTGTCGAGTTCCCGGATGGGAGTCGACGTCAGGTACAGGTCACTACCAACGGGCGTCAGACTCAGATCGCGCGGTACGGTCATGGCTCCGCGCCAGGCCATCGTCGGTACTTTGTTGGCGTAGAGCCAGTTGTTCATCCAGCCCATCAGCACGGTGCGGTTGCCGGTGTTAGCGAAGGTGACACCCGCGTAGTTGTCGGTGCCGTAGTCCATCCACTTCGTCTGTGTGGCGTTAGGCCGGAATGTTTTGCCGTCGAAATCGCCCAGGAAGTACTGCGTGGCCGAGCCCCCGTTTGGTCCACCCGGATTAATGTTTACAATGAGTACCCAAACGTCTTTCCCATTGTGCTTTAGCGGAAACAGGTCGGGACATTCCCAAACGCCCCCGTGGGCACCCGCGTCGACACCGAAGTCACTTTCACGTGTCCAGTTTTTCAGGTTAGGCGACGAATAGAACGTTACGCGGTCCTTGGTCGCCAGCGTCATGATCCACTTCTTCTGCGGTTCGTACCAGCGCACTTTGGGGTCGCGGAAGTCGGAGATACCAGGGTTTGAGACAACCGGATTTCCCGCGTATTTCGTCCACGTTTTGCCTTCATCAAGGCTGTAGGCGATGCTTTGCTGCTCCACGTGCGTCGGGTCCGATTTCTCCAGTTTTGCATTGTGATGGGTGAAGATCGCCACCAGCGGCACCTGCCCGTTTTTACCTAAGCCGCTCGTATTGGCTACGTCGACTACGGCACTACCGGAGAAAATATACCCCAGGCTGTCGGGGTAAAGCGCGATGGGCTGCTCCTGCCAGTGCACCATGTCTTTGCTGGTGGCGTGCCCCCAGTGCATCGGCCCCCAGATCGTCGCGTCGGGGTAGTACTGGTAAAACAGGTGATAGGTCCCGTTGTGAAATACCATCCCGTTGGGATCATTGATCCAATGGGCTTTGGGCGAAAAGTGAATCTGCGGCCGATACGGTTCTGCAGCCGGGCTGGCTGGGGCGTTCTGCGCCGACAGCTGACCAGCTCCGGCCAGCAGTAGCACACTCAGTAACCATGCGTTTTTCATAACCTGTCGTTTGTTTTCAGATGAGAAAAGTATGCGGGAGTCGGCCAGTACAGGCGTCGACTCCCACGATAGCTCAAACTACTAACCTTTTGAGAATTACTGGCGAGGGCGGTTTCTCCAGTTAGAAACCGACATTCTGCTTGTACAGCCCTTTGGTAAAGTTGATTTCGCGCTGCGGAATGGGCAGGTACTCGTCGCGACCGGCCGTAAACACAGCCCCGTTCAGGTGCGAGGTCCGGGTTTTTTCTTTAGTCAAATACGCGTTCAGCGTTTCAGCAGCAATACCCCAACGAACGAGGTCGAAGAAGCGCGGGCTTTCTGTCGCGAACTCCAGCCGACGCTCAAACTGCAACGCTTTCCGAGCGTACGACTGCGTCCAGTTGGCCGAACTGTATGGCTTGATCAGGTAGACAGAGGGGTTGGTACCGTCGGCTTTTTTGGTACGACCGGTGCTGTTGGCTGCCCGCGCCCGCAGCTGGTTGATTAGTGGCAGGGCCAGCGCCTGCTGCCCCAGCTCGATGTACGCTTCGGCCTGAAACAGCAGTACGTCGGCATAACGAATGATGTCGATATTTTTCGACACGCCCATGAACGGACCCAGCTTTTTGTACGACGAACTGCTGGCCAGTTGCTGCGACTTCATAGTCTGGAAAAACCCGTACGTTCCCGGATCGCGCACCCAGCTATTACTAAACGGCAGCGATGCATTGTATTTGTAGGGGTGCCCGTCGATACCGATTGTATGATCGACGCGGGGGTCGACAGCGGCCGTTGTGAAATCAATGACAGCATCGTTGAACGTGTCGAACTTCGGCAGGCCATTAGCGTCGGTACCGAAGGCATTCGCCAGGTTTTGACTGGGCTGGTGAAACCCGCAGCAGCCGTACTGTGGTGCTCCGTGGGGGTAGTTCAGGCCATCTTCAAAGTTGAGTCGACCCACCGTCGTTCCGTCGTTGATCGAGTACTGAACGGCAAAAACCGACTCAACACCATTATCGTACTCAGGCAGAAAATTCTCCGCGAAATCAGGCTGGAGGCTATACTTTCCCGAACTGATGACCGTCTGCGCCAGGCTGACCACCTGCTGTAATTTGTCTTTATTGATGGTTGTAACCTTGTTGTTATCGTCCTGCTCATACGCCTGATACAGCCGCAGTTTGGCCAGATAAGCCGACGCCGACAGCTTGTTGGCCCGGCCGGGCTGCGATTGGTTAACGGGCAGATTGTCAACGGCAAACTGGAAGTCGGTCGCGATTTTATCCCAGAGCTGATCATTCGTATACTGCCGGTTCGAGGTGGTCAGAATCTGCTCGTTGGTCAGCGTTTCGTCGACGTACGGCACGTACTTGAACAGCATCTTCAGCATGAAATGCGCGTGGCCGCGCAGGAAGCGCAATTCCGCCTGCCGGGTGCGTTTCAGCGGGAAACTCGCTTCGGTCAAGTCATTGATCGAGCGGAGAGCGACGTTGGCCCGTGAGATGGACTTGTAGTAGTTTTCCCAGGTGTAGGGGTGGTAGAACCCGCCCCCCTGTTGCGGTTGCGTGAGATTATGCTGCTCGTAGAAATTGATATCTTCGAGATCAGATACCCCGCCCCCGCCTTTGTAGGCGTCGTCGGAGCGGACAGAGCCATAAACCCACATGCTGGCGATGGGGCCAATCATTTCGCCGTTGCCCAGCGATGCGTAGGCCGCCGTAACGAGCGCGTCGGCATTGTCAGCACTTTTCACATTCTCGGACGAGAGCGTACCCTGGGGCTGATAATCCAGAAAGTCTTTGCAGGACGAAAGCAGACCCGTGCCCGCCAGCATCAGTATCGAAATCAGTACTTTATTTTTCATGATGGAAGCCGCTTGGGATTAAAACGAAACATTCAGACCGAGCGTGAGCGTACGCGGGATGGGCACCGTGTTGATGTCGGTGCGCTCCGGATCGGGGCCATCGAAGCGCTTGCTCTTGAACCAGAACACGTTTTCGGCCATCGCATACAAGCGTACGTTAGTCAGCCGCAACCGACCGACGACGTCCTGCGGTACGT
>JAKONH010000164.1 GCA_022702045.1 Spirosomataceae bacterium | reverse complement strand
CGTGGGTGCTGACGTCGAATGACCACCCGGCGGGCGCAGGTACCCACGGTTCACGATGCGCTCGCCGAGGGTGTCGTAAAAGGCTGGGTCGGTGGGAGCTACCGTAGCCATGCCATCGACGTATTTGTTGTACAGGCAGAAGAGCGCGGCAATCAGGACGGTGTCGTGAATTTCCCGGTCGGTAGCACCGGCTTCGCGAGCGCGACTAACGGCCTCCGGCGTAACGGTCCGGCCCGAATGTTGCGTCAGGGCGGCAATCTGAAGAAGGGCTTTCATCTTTTCACTAACGGGCGCAGTTTCAATATCCGCTTTAACCGCAGCCGCGATTCTGTCGTCGCCCAGCAAAATGTCGGCAGCTTTCGTGTGGGCAGCGTTGCAGAAGTTGGTGCAGTTGCGTGCCGAGACGAGGGTCGCAATTAGTTCGCGTTCGCCCTGCGTCAGGGTCGATTCGCCACGCAACAAGAGCTGTGTTAGTTCCCGAATGGGCATGGCTGTGTCGAGTCGGTATTCGAGCAGGCCCGTAATGCCGGGCAGATGAGTCGGTAACGGAATATGAGGCATTGGTTGTAGCAAGATTGAGGGTAGCCATCAACCCGCGCGACGAGGGCGAGCTAGCTGGTGGCTCCGGTGTTTGGCAGTGCGAACCGAGTATGCGCGTCGGCCTTCCGGTGACTGGCGCACCGGAAGGCCGCACGACGGTTGACCGGTCGGCTGCGGAAGAAGATAAGGTGGAAGAAGCGGTCTGTTCGTTACCGGGTTACGATGAGGTGGTGTCAGGTCGGGGCCTGATAGGCCTGCGACAGCAAGCCACTTCGCCCAGAAATACGTCGGGCCGGGCCACGGGGTCTGGACTGGCGTTGCAGACCTGACACCACTACCAAGCATACTTCACCGACAGTACTTTTCAGGGTAGTGGTACTTGCAACGACAAGAAGACGAACAGAAAAGGAGCAGGTCAGGCTTCGGGCGGTGGCGACGAAACCTGCTGAGCGATTGGGCAAAAGAGGAAGGGACGATCCGGAATACGAATGTGGGTACGCCAGCCGGGCAGCGGAAAGGCGAATGTCAGCCGTGGCGTGGGCGAGTATTCTTTCTGTAGTAGTTTGAGTAGTGTGTTCGTCTTGTCGGGTGAGTCGGTTGTGCCTGTTACATGCTTCTGCATAAATGACAGCAGGTCGCGCTGCCAGAACGAACCGCTATCGGTTTGAAGACCAGCGATGAACAGGGTATCGCCCTGAACCGTCATGCTGACGACCGAATAGTACTGACCGTGGTAGCTAAATCCGTCGGATGTGGTACGGGTCAGCGCACTGGTATCGGGTTTGCTGGTCAGTGGAATCTGAAACTCAACAAGGCTATCGACTGAGCGATAGACCTGAAGTCGTTGCGACAGATCGTGCTCTGCTTGCCACCACGTACCGACGCACACCAGCACATACGCCAGTGTGTGATACAGCAGCAAGCCAACTAAACCAATCGATATCGCCTTTTTCACCGAGCAGATAAAGGAAAAAACCGGCTAATATTAATGCTGTTTTTTAAATTAAAAATAAACAGCCACCCATAAAAACGTAAGCCCGGTGGCGTATCGGGCAGTCTGACGAATCAGATAATGAAGCTGATAGGTTCGTAAAGTTCGTGGCTATAGGGAGCTATTGCCTGAATAGACTAGCCACCGCGTGTAGTTTATCCGGCTACTTTTCTGCTGCTGAAGCGCGATTCATTTAATCGTATCTCATCGGCCAGCGTTTTTAGATACAGGCTTCCCTGTTTTTTATAGCGGCTGATCTCGTCGACTGTCAATCGAATACTGATCTCATACATCCCCACCGATCCGCTGACTACGTTGAAAATCAAATCCCCGGATTCGGTTTCTGTTAGCCGGTAATTCCAGCTTTCTTTGGCTAGTTCCTTCATGTAACGAGGAGTAATTAAAACAATCAGTAATTCGATTGGTATGGTTTTGCTGTCCGGGTCGGTGTAGCAAAATCATACCAGTCGAATTACTACAAAGGAGATTCGACGTATTTGTCTTTGGGTATTCGATCGATTACGGCTTCTGAATAGCCAGTCGGGAGTTTGCCGCCCGGTAACCAGAGATTATTCGCACCCATCTCATTTCCCGAAGGTAAACGAACATGCAACGCTTCTGGATTCGATATGTCGATTCGGGACAGGGTTTTTCCCTGCCAACTGCCCGCCGGGATACCGAGTTCGATTTCGATAGCCGCTACATTTCGGGCCGTTTTCTGAAGCATCGCATCCATTTCCTGCTTCGCCATTACGAACTGCGTATTATCGGGGTAACCCAAGGTGTCGCGGCCGTAATCATCCAACGCTTTTTTCGTCACCAGATACGACGCTCCGCTTCTGAACAGAGACAGTTGATACGAGATGTAGCTGCCGTGTAAGTACGTCGAAGGGAGTGGGCGTTTGCCCTTGGGAATTGCCAGCACTTTCTGGGCATCCCAAGTGTCGAGCCAGGCGGTATTCAGGGCTGGAGTGGGGGGCATTGTGTGATCTACACAAGACCAGCCGAGTACTGACAGTAGGACTAGCAGCAGCGATTTTGTAAACGATAGGTTCATAGATCGTGGATTATGTACGGGAAATTGAGGTAGCGAACCGGCTGCCCGCTTCCGAAAGCGGGCAGCCGGTTGCGATTTAAAAGTAGTACAGAGAATCGCTGCTTTCGAATGCGGTTGATCAATCGGTAAGCAAGAGGCCGTATCTATGCCATGAACAGGTCTTTTCTATCGCTGAATCGCATTCGTTGATTCAGCGATAGATTGCTATGACTGCCTGAGGACAGCGAGTAAGCCGGGTAAAAACAGAGAAAACGGCGTGCCTTTTCCGCTAGTACGTGCCGTTGTTTGACGCTGGGTTGAAGAGCTGGAATTAGTAGTGCTTGCCGGCAGATTTACAGTGCTGTTACCTTGATATGGCTGTAGTACAGCGTCGTCAGCCCTTCATGGCCTGAGTCCGTGCCGACAATCAGCCAGATACGGCCGTTGCTGTCGCTGCGTACGGTGAGGGGGGCGTCGGCATTGGTGCGCTTGATAAGTGTATACTGATCGACGTCTGCGCCCGTACCGATGTTGCCCAGTACCAGCATGTCTTCTCCACCCTGTGATTGGTTGCCTTTATCAATATTGATTTCGTAAAAATCATCGACAAGCTGGCGCTTGGGTTCGGTGGTCGATGCCCCTGCTTTCACGTAGACACTACTACCGGGCGATCCGCCAATGCCGAAGGAGTTAGCCGCGTATTGCGACGCCAGTTCAATGTCGAATATCAGTGCGTAGTCGTGGTTGGGTTGCAGGCCGGAAAGCGAACGGGTCAGGTACATAAACAGATCATCGCTTCGGTTCATACCCGATAGCATAATCGACCGGCGGGTGGAGTCTAGGGGCTGGGGAAGTCCGGTCCAGTCGGAGCGAAGCTGCATATCGCCGTTGGCCGTACTGTAATCAGAAAAGTCGGCTTTCCAGCCGTCGGTGCCCGCCGAAAAATTCGATTCGTACAAAACACCCGTCAGCGGCAGGGCAGGGGCTACATCGTCCCGATTGCAGGCCACAGCACCAAGCAGAATAAAGAAAAGGAGGCTTGCACGTTGAGTAAATGACATTGGTAAAACAGGATTGATACTGCGCTAACGACCCGGCCTTTTTAAGAACCGTTGTAAGTGGGGATAGCAACCGATCGTGCAAAAGGCGATGGATCATACGTTTATCCGATTGATATGGAGTATGATCGTGTGTAAGTTGCAGCAGGTATTCGGTTGATAATCAGTAGTAAAACGTTGTGAATGGGCTGTTGCCTCAACGCCTGTTTGCGGATTTCTGGAATTTTCGACTAATTCGACAGAGCCTCTTCGTTTTTTACCAATGTGCTTTTCTATCCACACCCTGTTTCACCGTGGCCGTCTGTATCACAGGCTGCTACTGACTGCCACAGTACTAAGCTGCTTTGCCGCGTTGCCTGCGCGGGCGCAGGAACGACCGGCGGGGGCTGTTCTCGATCTGGGTATACGCGCCCAGAAAACGGTCGGGCTATACACTGAGAACGGGATTACGGCGCAGTTTGCCCACACAAAGCTGGTGAATCAGCGGCTATACATTGGGGTAACCTATGTGACCTCCCGGCTGGGTACGGCCCTAAACTCGAACGCTATCAAACAGGACAATTACCTGGCGTCGGTGCTGTATCTGTTTCGCCCAAACTGGCTTGTCCGGCCACTGGTGCGGCTCAATGCCGGCTATTTCCGCGCCGACTACGGCAGCGATTTGTTCCGCGATCTGCCACAAACGTCGCTGCTGGCGTCGCCCGAAATAGGGGTATGTGTCTGTCCCCGGTTTCCACTGAAACTCAACGCATCGGTGGGCTATAACCTGCTGACGGGCGACGGTGTCAACGGCCCTGGTACGCTCTACCCCGTCTTTGTACAAACAAGCCTGACCTGGAACGTACTCCATAAATCGACCCGCTGACATGAAATCGTTTTTTACACTGCTGCTGGTCGCACTGCTGGGGTTGAGTTGTTCGAAAGAACCGGCTATTACCGATGATATGCTCGATAGCGGGAAGCTGTTCGACCCGTCGCTTTATAAACCAGAACAATACCTGATTTCGAAGGCGATACCGAACCCGACCCCCGAGCAGGCTGCCCGGCCGGTGATTATCGCCTGCCATGGCTATTCGGCCACCACGTTCGAATGGGATGAATTTCGCACTTATCTGGCCGGACGTTCCGACGTGTACCTGTCGCAGGTCCTGCTGGGTGGACACGGACGTAGTTATGCTGATTTTAAACAAGCGACCTGGCGAGACTGGCAAGCAGCTATAACGACTGAATACGAGGCATTGGTAAAGGCGGGTTACACGAACGTAAGCCTGCTCATGTCGTCGACGAGTGGGCCGTTGCTACTGGAATTGATCGCGTCCAATTATTTTTCAGGGCGGACTGCTCCCCGTAATCTGCTGCTGGTTGACCCGATCATTGTCCCATCGGCAAAATCGCTATCGCTGGTAGGTGTGCTGGGGCCAGTGCTGGGGTACATCGATACCGATCAGCCAGCAGTTGAAGACAGGGTATATTACCATTTTCGGCCACAGGAAACGCTACAACAACTAGAAACGCTGCTCAACATCGTTCGCAAGGACCTGGAGAAGGGGATTATGCTGCCAACGGGTACTCTGCTGAAGGTATACAAGTCGAAGCAGGACCCGGTCGCTGATCCGGTCAGTGCGGTACTGATTTATGAAGGGGTTAAAAACGCAGCCGGTCAGGCAACGGATGTACAGCTAATTAACTCTAAACTCCACGTGTATACCCGGCTGCGGCTACGGTCCGACGTAACAATGGCCGATCAGCAAAACCAGACAGCAACGTTTGCCGACATCGTCAATCGGGCATTGCGCTAATAGGTTTTACTATGAAAGCTGTTTCCCGCTGGGCTAGCCGGCATACCCGGCTGACTATCGCACTGCTGATCGGATGCGAAGTGATAAACGGGTTTGGCGGTATACTGGTGGGCGCTACTATGCTGAACAGCCTGCCGGGCGTGATCCTGTTGCTGCTGGGCGTGCTCACTGTTGGGGTGGCGATCGGGGTGCGTAGTCCGGCCGCAGCGCGGATTACTGGCCCGGCATACAATGCCCGACGGTGGCGGCTGGCTATAGCGTTCGGCAGCAACTGGCTGCTATGGCTAGTGCTGGGCGCCTATTGGAGCCATTCCGTAGAAACCGTTGCGCCAGCCGGGACGGCGTGGGGGTATCGGCGGGTTGTAGTACGGTCGGATACGCTCATCAACCCCGCCGATACAACGATCCAGCCGCCAGTGGTGTACGGAAAGGTGGCTCCTGAGCCAGTAGATAGCCGCCGGCAGACATACAAACGGATTGGTTTTTTTCTTCTGTTTCTGCTGGGCATCGCGACATGGTATTTCTCGGCTGCGCTGGCCTGTGTAATTGCCTGTTCGGGCTATGGCGCGCTGGCCGCGTTGACGTTTGCGTTAGGTCTCGGCTTTCTGGCTGGGGGAAGCTACTTCTTTGGCCGGGCCATAGAGCGGCCGCTCGTGCCGCTGCGCGAACTGCCGTTGCAAAAGCGTCGGCGGGTACTACGCCGGTTCTGGCTGGTGTGGCTAATCGCGATCGGTGTTTTCGCTGTGCTTCTGCTGGCCGTTGGTTGATACTGTACAGGCGATGCTGTGGAACGCTAGCCCATGATACGTTCGCCATGAAGCTGCTTCGGACACGTCAACACCTGCTAGGTACTGTGAACTACGAAGAGTTACCAGTAAAGTCTTACTGACAGAAGTTCATATCGCTTTTCAACCACACCAAATAAGCAAAATCATGCCTGATTTACGCGCTGAGATTACCAATTACGGCTTGCGGCTTATCAACGATACGCCCGCCGGACAACCTATCGCCCGGAGTCGCCGGCTGTTGCTGACGCCTGCGCCTAACGAGCAGAAAGTCAATCAGATCAATCTGTTGTTTCGCGATAACGGTCCCGCCATTGTCGGTGATATTCAACGACTGACCGACGGAAATCTGGCCGTGCGGGTATACCTGCCTTACGATGAGTTTTCGGTGTACTATACCGTGCTTCAGACCGAGAAGCCCGTGCGGGCGCAGCTCATTTTCGACGGCGATGTTCAGGCAGGACAACCGATTCCAGTCCGGTTCGCGATGCTCTACGTCGACGAGCCGGTTGGTGAAGGACCACGGGATAACTGATCATCGCATAACCCGACAATCAAATGAAACAGACAACGCTTTCGCCAACCGCGAACCGACGGACTATACTATACCCCAATGCACCCTGGTACTTTGCGCTGGCCATACTCATCACGTGGCTGGGCTTCTCCATGTCGTACTTTGCCCGGCTCGGTGAGGTCAACCTGCTTACCCACCTGCATGGGGCATCGGCGGGTGGATGGATGCTGTTGCTGATCGTGCAGCCCATCTTGTACCGACGTGGTCA
>JAKONH010000137.1 GCA_022702045.1 Spirosomataceae bacterium | reverse complement strand
CAACGCAAAATTTAAGCAACCGGTCCTGTCCGGTCGATGCCGGGGCGGTATCTTTGTCCTATGGCCGTCCCCAACAAAAAGAAGATTCTTAATGATCCGGTATACGGGTTCATCACCATTTCAACCGAGCTGCTGTACGACCTGGTCGAGCACCCGTATTTCCAGCGGCTTCGGCGTATCCGGCAGATGGGACTGGCCGATTACATTTACCCCGGTGCGCTGCACACCCGGTTTCACCACGCGCTGGGCGCCATGCACCTGATGGGACAGGCTATGCAAACGCTGCAAAGCAAAGGACACCGGATTAGCGACGACGAATGCGAATCGGCGCAGATCGCCATTCTGCTGCACGACATTGGCCATGGTCCCTGCTCCCACGTGCTTGAATCGTCGCTGCTCGACCACGTGCACCACGAAACGATTTCGCTGCTACTGATGAAAGAACTGAATCGACAGTTTGGCGGGCGGCTCGCCATGGCGATTGCCATGTTCGAAGGCACCTACCTCCGCCCGTTTTTTCATCAACTCGTATCCAGTCAGTTGGACATGGACCGGATGGATTACCTCAACCGCGATGGCTACTACACGGGTGTGGCCGAGGGAGCGATCGGGGCCGAGCGAATCATCAAGATGCTCGACCTAGTCAACGATGAACTGGTAGTCGAAGCCAAAGGCATTCTGAGTGTCGAGAATTTTCTAAACGCCCGGCGGCTGATGTACTGGCAGGTGTATCTGCACAAAACGTCGATCTGCTGCGAGTCAATGCTGGTGCAGATCCTGCGCCGGGCCCGTTTTCTTATCCGGCAGGGCATCGACGTGATGGCTCCCCCACCCTTTCGTCTGTTTCTGGAGAAGAGCGTTTCGCTGGAGCAATTTAGCCAGGAAGCGCACTATCTGCACGCCTTTACGCAGCTCGACGATTACGACGTGTGGTCGTGTGTGAAGCAGTGGGCGCAGCACGACGATTTCGTGCTGGCAACAATCTGTCAGATGCTGCTCGACAGGCGGCTGTTCAAAATCATGCTCTCGACCGAACCCTTCTCCGGCGAATTACTGACTGAGCTGGAAACGCAGTTGCGCCGGAAAGGCCTGGCGGATGATGCGCTGTCCTATTTCCTCATTGAGGGGCAGGCTACCAACGCAGCTTATCTGCCTTCGCAGGAGCGGATCAATATCAAGCTTCGTTCGGGTCAGGTAATCGACATTACTGATGCGTCGGATTTGTCTAATATTCAGGTACTGACCAATATTGTGCGTCGGTATTACGTTTGCTGGGCACGGGATCTCGTTGTCAGGGAACCAATAGATACTTTTTGACCAAAACTGGTGCAACCCATACGCAGGTATAGTATACCGACCGGCTGGTGTCATAATCAGACCGACACCCCAACAAAGTGCAATTTGTTGCCTACCTTAGCGGCCGAAATTCCGGCTGGTCCGGGAGCTGGCGCAAGCCATTAACGTATTATGGAGTTTACTGTCAGGCAGATTGCTACGCTGCTAGGTGGCGAAATCGAAGGCGACGAAACGCTTCCCATTCGAAACATTGCCAAAATAGAAGAAGGGGTCACGGGAGACATCTCGTTTCTCGCTAATCTGAAATACGAGCAGCACCTGTATACCACGGGTGCTTCGGCGGTCATTGTCAACCGTAGTTTCCGGCCGCAGAAGCCCGTTGCAGCCAGTCTGATTTACGTCGACAATTCGTATTCAGCATTTACTCAACTGCTGGAACAGTATTACCAGCAGATCAGTTATGCCCGGACGGGTGTGGAGGAACCCGCATACATGGGGGCCGGAAGCAGTACCGGCGATGGCATATACCGAGGTGCGTTTTCGTATATCGGTCGCAACTGTCGCTTGGGAAACAACGTTAAGATTTACCCACACGCGTACATCGGCGACAACGTCAGCATCGGCGACAACACGATCATCCATGCTGGTGCGCGTGTTCTCCGCGACTGCATCATTGGGCAGCATTGCGTTATTCACGGCAATGCGGTGATCGGCAGCGAGGGGTTCGGCTTTGCCCCACAGCCCGATGGCACCTACAAAACCATCCCACAGTTAGGAAACGTCATTCTCGAGGATCATGTCAACGTCGGGTCCGGTACGACCATCGACTGCGCCACGATGGGATCGACGATCATCCGGCGGGGCGCTAAACTTGACAACCTGATTCAGATCGGCCACAACGTCGAGATTGGTCACAATACGGTCATTGCCGCACAGACGGGAGTATCGGGATCGACTAAGATTGGTGCCAACTGTGTCATTGGCGGGCAGGTCGGCTTTGCCGGTCACCTGGTTATTGCCGACGGTACGAAAGTCGGAGCGCAGTCGGGGGTTGGCAAGAACGTAACCGAGACCAACACGGCGATCAACAGTTCGCCCGCTTTTGGGCTTAAAGAAAGTATGCGATCGCTGGCGGTGTTCCGGAAACTTCCGGACCTCGACCGGCGACTCACAGATTTGGAAAAGAAAACGAATAAGTAGTTTACGGTACCCGGTTTACAGTTTACGATGTAATCGTCGTGTGACAAGCAAGTTTCAGCGGCAACCTCACTACCGTAAACTGTAGACCGAATACCGCAGAAACATACGAATGAATACAAAACAACAGACTATTCGGAAGGCCGTTTCGGTATCAGGCGTTGGCCTGCACACGGGCGTCAGGGCAACAATGACGTTTTTGCCGGCACCGACCAACCACGGCTACAAGTTCCAGCGGGTCGACTTGCCCGGACAACCCATCGTCGATGCTGACGTTGACAATGTTGTTGATCTGTCGCGTGGTACGACAATTGAACAAAGTGGAGCGCGGGTACATACGGTTGAACATACGCTGGCAGCCTTAGTCGGTCTGCAACTCGACAACATCCTGATTCAGCTCGATGGTCCCGAGCCGCCAATCATGGATGGCTCGTCGATTCAGTTTATCGACGCCCTACGCGACGCAGGTATTGAAGAGCAGAACGCCCAGCGGAACTACTTCGAGGTAACCGAATACGTACATTACCGGAACCCTGAGAAAGATATCGAGATGGCGGCATTGCCGCTCAACGATTACCGCCTGACGGTGATGGTCGATTATAATTCGCGGGTTATTCCCAGTCAGCATGCGTACCTGAACGACATCAGCCAGTTTCCCGAGCAGATTGCCAGTTGCCGGACGTTTGTATTCCTGCACGAGCTGGAAGCCCTCTACAAGCAAAACCTCATCAAAGGGGGCGACCTGACGAACGCAATCGTTATTGTCGACCGGGAGGTGAAAGACGGCGAGCTCGACTACCTGGCCGACCTGTTGAAGAAGCCCAAAGTCAGTGTTAACCAGAATGATGGTATACTGAACAACCTGGAGCTTCACTACCCAAACGAGATGGCCCGCCACAAGCTGCTCGACGTTGTGGGTGATCTGGCGCTGATCGGCCGGCCCATTAAAGCGCAGATTCTGGCTGCACGGCCGGGTCACGCGGCCAATGTGGCGTTTGCCAAAAAAATCAAGAAGCTGATTCAAAAGAACGCAGCCAATCAGGTTCCGCAATACGACCCGACGCAGCCCGCCGTCCTAGACATCAACCGGATCTCGCAGTTGCTGCCCCACCGGTATCCGTTCCAGATGATCGACAAGATTATCGCCCTGGACGAGAACAGCGTGGTCGGCATCAAGAATGTGACTATGAACGAGCCGTTCTTCCCCGGTCATTTTCCAGGCAACCCCGTTATGCCGGGCGTTATGCAGTTGGAAGCCATGGCACAAACGGGTGGTATTCTGGTCCTGAGCACCGTCTCAGACCCCGAAAACTATTGGCCGTTCCTGGTCGGTATTGAAAATTGCCGGTTCCGGCGCAACGTTTTGCCCGGCGACACGGTAATTTTCCGGTGTGAATTTACGTCGCCTATGAAGCGCGGTATCGTGAAAATGCAGGGACGCGGTTACGTAGCTAACCAACTGGTTTGCGAGGCCGACATGATTGCCAGTCTGGTTAAGAAAAAATAGTCTACCGTTCAATGTTCGACGTTTAACATTTTTAGCGGTGCAACTAACGTTAACCGTTACACATTGAACGTTGAACTCGTTGATCAACAACAATGATTCAACCATTAGCGTACATCCACCCGGAAGCGAAAATTGCGCAGAACGTGGTGATCGAGCCGTTCGCCATTATACACAAGGACGTTGAAATTGCGGAAGGAACCTGGATTGGCTCCCACGCGGTCATCAACGAGGGCGCTCGTATCGGCCGCAACTGTAAGATTTACCCAGGTGCCGTTATTTCATCGACTCCGCAGGATCTGAAATTCAAAAATGAATACACGCTGACGATCATCGGCGACAACACCA
>JAKONH010000129.1 GCA_022702045.1 Spirosomataceae bacterium | reverse complement strand
GCGTACGCTGCCGATGGGTCAGTTCTGGCCAATCGTCGTAGGGGCTACGGCCCTGACGACAACCGTCGGCTCTGTACTGATTCGTCGTCATGCCGCCCGCTTTCTGCCCGTCGTCGGGAAAAAGGTCGTTGCCTAACGATCGCCTACCGCTACCTGCGCCCGAATTCGCTAGCTTTGCCCAATGAAAAACTGCATTGCTGCGGGTCTGCTGGTTCTTTCGCTGGCGGGCTGTTCGCCAAAGACCTACACTCGCGTTCCAGCGGGAAGATCGGCTGATTTCTTCGGCTACCACCCTAATCAAACTCCTAAAATTTCAGCGCACCGGGGCGGTGGCGACCTGAAAGGATACCCCGAAAACTGCATCGAATCGTTTGCTTACCTGACTCGGCAGATGCCGGTGGTGATCGAGTGCGATATCGATCTGACCAAAGACAGTGTGCTGGTGATGATGCACGACCAAACGCTCGACCGCACCACCACCGGTACCGGTAAGCTCATCGAGAAAACCTACGCCGAGCTGGCCCCATTTCGGCTCGAAGACAATATGGGCAACTTAACGCCCTACAAAATCCCGACACTCGAACAGGTGCTGCGCTGGGGAAAAGGCAAAGTCACGTTCACCCTCGATGTGAAGCGTAATGTATCGTTCAATAAGGTAATCGACATGGTGCACCGGACGGGCACCAGCGACTATGTAGCCGTGATTACGTACAACGCGCAGGACGCAGCGAAGGTCAATAAACTCGACCCAAATCTGATGATTTCAGTGACGATCCGGAACCGCGCCGAATACGACCGGCTACATGATCTGGGCATTCCCGACAACCGCATGATTGCCTTCGTCGGCGTGAAAGAGCCTGACGCTGAACTGTATCAGTTTCTCCACCAGAAAGGCATTGCCTGCATCCTGGGTACGCTCGGCAACCTCGACAAGCAGGCAGCCGCCAAAGGCAATCAGGTGTACAAACAGTTTGCCCGCAACGGTGCCGACGTCATGTCGACCGACCGGCCGCTGGAAGTCTGGCAGGCGGTACGTCCGTAAACGTTGGTAATACCTACCGTAATCTATACATCTCAGCATTACTTCTCATCCCGACACCGGACCGGTCCGGTGTCGGGATGACAAACAGGATTACTTCACAAGGAGATTTGGCAGTAAAAAAGTTGTTATTGACGCTTCTTTGGGGCGTTAACTCAACGATTTTCCATGACAATTTTTCGGCGTATTCTGCTCCTCTGTGCCTTCTACCTACTCATCAGCGTCGCTCACGGCCAGACCCCACTATCAGCCACCACGGCCATCAACTGGAATAAAGCCGCAGACAGTGCTGCCGCAACGCTTGACCGGGATTTCTACGACACGAACACACACTACTACCACAACTCCAACCGGGGCGACACGACTTTTCACTATTGGCCACAAGCCCACGCCCTTGACGTATTGACCGACGCCTATCAACGTACCCGTTCACCCCGCTACCTGAACCGGATGAACGAATGGCTGGAGGGCGTCCGTCGGAAAAACGGCAACACCTTTCTTAACGAGTATTACGACGACATGCTCTGGAACGCACTGGCCATGCTGCGCGTGTACGAGGTAACACACGACAAAAAATGGCTCTCAGCTACGCAGACGCTTTGGGACGATATCAAAACTGGCTGGAATGACACGATGAGCGGGGGTATCGCCTGGCGAAAAGGACAGCGATACTACAAGAACACGCCCGCCAACGCGCCCGCCATCATTTTGGCAGCCCGGCTCTATCGTGTGACGAAGCGCCCCGACGATCTCGACTGGGCCAAACGTATTTACAACTGGCAGAAAAGAACGCTGGTGGATTCAGCATCCGGGCTGGTTTACGACGGTATCAATCAGGACAACGACGGTAAGCTGAACACCCGCTGGAAATTCACCTATTGCCAGGGCGTCTGGATCGGGGGCACGCACGAACTGTACAAACTTACTCAAGACCCGACCTACCTGGCCGACGCCATCAAAACCGCCGACCTGTCGCTAACAGACCCGACGCTAACGACCAACGGGCTGATGCGCGACGAAGGCAACGGCGATGGTGGCCTGTTCAAAGGTGTGCTGGTACGTTATCTCACGCAACTAGTGCTGGAGCCCAACCTCGACAAAACCCGACGAAATCAATATGCGGCTTTCCTGCGGACCAACGCCCGGACACTCTGGCAGCAGGGTACCGCCCGTCCTTCACTAGCTTTCGGCGCGTTCTGGCAACGTCCTCCCATCGACGGTAAAACTGACCTTCCCATCCAGCTCAGCGGCAATATGCTCCTCGAAGCGATGTCTCTTCTGGAACGCAGCCGGGTCTTTTAGTCTCAAACTAGTTGACAGTAAAACCAGCCACTCACCGCCTACACTGGCTATGGATGGCTGGTTTTATTGTATCCGCCCCTACCGAGGCCCCTTGGCTGCTGGTGCCATAATAACTGCCCCTCCTTTTAAGGCTTCATTGTTGAGGTGACAATCTGCTCAGGCACTCGTCTATAATCCGCACTGGGCGACTCCTATCCATACCTACTGTAATACTGCCTTTCTTATGTACACCAGACTACAATCGCGTTTTAGCGTTGCTGGCTTAGTTCTACAGTTGCTGATCGCCTTTCCCGCCTGGGCCCAACCCGGTCCGTTGCCTGATACGATGCTCGTTAAAACACCGGTTAACGCATCTTCCCCTAGTAGTCAGGCGGGCGGGCAAGGTATTTGTGACCGAGCCGCCGTCATTACCGATTATGTAACCAATTATCTCGGCTCATCGGTCAGCACCGCTGAGTTAGGCTGGACGGGTAGCGTAACAGGCTGTGTATCTGGGTCAATTTCGGCCCAGGCTCAGACGAAGACCATTCAGCGTATCAACTACTACCGGCGGCTGGTGGGGCTATCGGGCACGGTGACGCTTGACCCCTCGCGCAATGCAGGCACGCAGGATGCCGCCCTGATGATGCTGGCCAATGGTGCTCTGAACCATAATCCACCAACCACCTGGTTATGCTACACAACCGCTGGTAATATTGCCGCCGGAAGTTCCAATCTGGGCGGTGGTGCTCACTCCGCACAGGCTATCGATAGATTCATGAATGATGGAGGCAGTAGCAACACCGCTGCCGGACACCGACGCTGGATACTGTATACCCAACAGGCCAGTTTCGGACACGGGGCGACGTCCGGCACGGACGCGCTCTGGGTATTTAACAACCCTGTAACGCCTACTGCTGTACCCGCCTTCATAGCCTATCCACCCGCCGGTTACGTACCACGTAATCTGGTTCCGGCACGCTGGTCGTTTAGTATTCCGGGCGCTAGTTTCAGCAGCAGTGCCATTACCGTCACCAGCCAAACCGGTACGCCCGTATCCCTGACCCAGAATGCCGTTCAGAATGGCTATGGTGATAATACAGTTACCTGGGATATGAACCCAGCAGATCTGGCCTGGAACGGTATTCTCGATAAAGCTTTCGATGTTCGGGTTACCGGGGTCAAGATCGGTGGTATTACCCAGCCTGACTATGCCTACCACATCGTGGTCATTGAACCGTCTACACCTAGTCTGACCCTCGCAGCAACCAATCCAAGCTGTGGTGGTATCAGCACGAACGGGAGCATTACAGCGATATTCGACCGAGGTGCAAAAAGTTATCTATGGAGCACCGGCGCAACGACTCAGACTGTTACGAATCTGGCTGCGGGCACCTATACCGTCACCGTTACCGATCAGAACGACTGCACGTATAGCAAAAGCATAACCCTGAGTAATACAACCGCTAACGTCCCTCAACTCGCTGTTTCCCCGACCAGCACCTGCCCCGGAACACCGGTGTCGCTGACGGCCACCAACTGCCAGGGCACCATCACCTGGTCCAACGGCCTGGGAACGGGAACCGGTAAGTCCGCAATGCCCGCCGTCACGACTACATACAGCGCCACCTGTTCGGAAACTGCCTGTGTCCCCTCGTCCAACACGGTAACTGTTTCGGTAGCCCCTGGCCCTACCCCGGCCTGCACAGCCACAGCTACGAATGGACTCAGTGCGTATTATGGGGTTGAGCGGTTCAGATTCAATACGATCGACGCCAGTTCATCGAGTTCAATTGACGACGGAACCAATTATGTAAACCGGGCCTGCGACTACAGCACGACGGTCACGGCGGGTAACAGCTATTCAGCGCTGGTAAAGGGTTACTATACCAACTACCATCAATGCAAGGTATACATCGATTACAACAACAATGGCGTCTTCACCGATCCGGGTGAACTGGTACTAGCCGGTGCCGGTAATTCACTCACGGCAACAATAGCCATATCGAGTAGCGCCGTAACGAATGTCCCCCTACGAATGCGCGTGATCGCTGATGCCTCGGCCAGTAGCACGGCCTGTTCATTAGTGGGCGCGGGTGGTTATGGCGCTGGTCAGGCTGAAGACTACAGCGTAGTCATACTGCCCGGTTGCAGCAGTATGGCTACGTTAAAAGCAGGCAACTGGACTGATCCTACCGTGTGGTCATGCAGCCGTGTCCCAACAGCATCGGATGCCCTACAGATTAACCACGTAGTTACGCTGCCGGCCAGCCTCCAGGCCTTAGCCCGCAAAGTAACCTTTGGTGCTACCGGGCGGCTGATTGTCGGCACCGCAGCCCAATTAAAACTTACCCCCTAACGGGTTCGAAACGCAATGCAACGTTAGGTTCAGTACCGAATCGTGTAAGCTACGAATAGCCCTTTACGCAAACCGCGTGAATCAACTGCGCACTTATTCGGTTAGTTGTGTACATTTGCAGCACTCAACCCTGTTCAAAAGCGGCACTTCAACATGCCGCTTTTCATAGATATAAAAACCTATTAAGTCGATAGAATATAAGAACTATGAACTCATCGGACGAGCTGATTACATCCGACGCTCCCTCCATCGACCTGAATGGCTTGACAGTAACGGTACAGGGACCGCGTGCTGGCGAACAGGCCGATGCATTGCGTGCCATGTTTCCAGCGGCTAAAGTTATGGCCCCCGGCTCGGCTACACTGACCACCGATTCGCTGTTACTTCGCCGACGGACACGTACCGAGATTGCGATTTACGTTTTCGCGTCGCTGGCGCTGATGATCGTTGGACATTTACTGTTCAGCTACTTCACAATAGACCGTATTTCACTGATAGCTCATTCGGTCGAGCTTACGCCGGATATTTTCTATTATGTTATGGCCGGGTTCGTGGCGCAGATGATCGACGGAGCCCTGGGTATGGCCTATGGCGTTACAGCCACTACGTTTCTGACCAGTGTAGGCATAAGTCCGGTATTTGCCACGGCCAGCGTTCACAGTTCGGAGATCTTTACGTCGGGTGTATCGGGCTATATGCACCTCAAGTTCGGCAACGTCAACAGCCGATTGTTCAAAGCGGTTCTGATACCGGGTGTCATTGGTGCTGCCCTAGGCGCGTTTCTAATTACGGCGCTGTCGGATATGGAGATCATTGCCAAGTACCTCTCCCCTGTCATCTCGGTGTATACGGCCATTCTTGGCTTTTTAATTCTACAAAAAGCACTGGTCAAGCGGACGGAGAAAAAACCGGTTCGAAAGATCGGCTTGCTGGCCTGGTTCGGCGGCTTCGTCGATGCTATTGGCGGGGGCGGCTGGGGACCAATCGTTAACTCGACGCTTATTGCTGCCGGTCGTCATCCGCGTTATACTATTGGTTCGGTCAACCTGGCGGAGTTCTTCGTCTCATTCGCCAGTTCAGTAGTTTTCGCCCTTTACGCTGGTTTAGGCAACTACGGAATGGTAATTTTGGGGCTGATTCTAGGTGGTATGATTGCCGCACCCATTGCCGCTCATCTCGCCCAGCGCCTACCCGTTAAAACGATGATGATTCTGGTCAGTATCGTCATTATCATCGTCAGTCTCAGAAAGATTATTCTATTCTTCTAAATAAGAAGAAAGAGAATAGAAGAAAGAAGATAGACAGCTGCTCACCTTGAGTTTTGTCTGCAGCTATCTTTCTTCTTACGTCTATCTTCTTTCTTCTACTCCCATGAAAAAGCAAACCAAAGCCATTCGTACCCAGGCGGCCAAATCGCAAAACCGCGAGCACTCCGTACCGCTGTATCTGACGTCCAGTTTCGCCTTCGAGAGTGCTGAACAGGGTAAAGCCCTGTTCGATGAAACCGAAGACGGGAACATCTACAGCCGCTTTTCAAACCCCAACGTCACCGAGTTTGTCGACAAGGTGTGCATGCTGGAGAACGCGGAAGACGGCATCGCGACGGGTACGGGTATGGCGGCTGTGTTTGCCAGCATGGCGGCTTTGCTTAAATCAGGAGATCACATCGTGGCCTGCCGCGCGCTGTTTGGATCGGCACATCAGATCATCACGCAGATTCTGAGTAAATGGGGCATCACCCACACCTATCTCGATGCCACAGCAACGGAAGCGGAATGGGAAGAAGCCATCAAAGCCAATCCGACTACCGGAACGCCCGTCGCCAAGATGGTTTATCTCGAAACGCCGTCGAACCCCGGCCTCGAGCTGGTCGACCTGACGATGCTTGCACGGCTGAAGGCAAAATACGGCTTCATTCTGAACGTCGACAACTGCTTTGCCACCCCCATCCTGCAACTGCCTATCGACCTCGGCGCCGATCTGTCGATTCATTCGGCAACCAAATATATGGACGGGCAAGGCCGCGTACTGGGTGGGATTGTCGTTGGGTCGAAAGAACTGATTCAGCCAATTCG
>JAKONH010000120.1 GCA_022702045.1 Spirosomataceae bacterium | reverse complement strand
CCACCGGTGTCGGTAAGACCGAAGTGGCCCGTACGCTGGCTGAGTACCTGTTCAACGACGAAAACGCGCTGGTACGGATCGATATGAGTGAGTATCAGGAACGCCACGCCGTCAGCCGACTGATTGGGGCCCCTCCGGGTTACGTGGGCTACGATGAAGGTGGTCAGTTAACCGAAGCCGTGCGCCGTAAACCCTACTCGGTCGTGTTGCTTGATGAGATCGAAAAGGCCCATCCCGACGTTTGGAACATTCTGCTACAGGTGCTCGATGAAGGCCGTCTGACGGACAACAAAGGCCGTACGGCAAACTTCAAGAACACGATCATTATCATGACGTCGAACATCGGTAGCCACCTGATTCAGGAGAAGTTTGCCGAAGACGAAGGCTGGAACCACACCCTGGTGCTGGAAGAAGCGAAGTCGGCGGTGATGGAGTTGCTAAAGCAGACCATCCGGCCAGAATTCCTGAACCGGATCGATGAAATTGTGATGTTTGAACCGCTGACACAGAGCAACATCCGCAAGATTGTCGATATTCAGTTCAACGAGATCAAGAAGCGGCTGGCCGAAGGTGGTATTCAACTTGACGCTACCGATGAAGCGCTCGACAAAATCGGTCAGGAAGGATTCGACCCTGTCTTTGGTGCCCGTCCGCTGAAACGTGTGCTGCAACGCCGGGTACTCAACGAACTGTCGAAAGCGATTCTGTCAGGTGAAGTTCGTAAAGATTCGGTCGTGCTCATGGAGCTAAACGACGACGGCGAAATTGCCTTCACCAACCTCGACGCCGAGATCGAATTGTAATCTCTTCTCTCAAACATCGGATCTAAAAAGCAGTATCCTATTGTTTGCCGACGAGTAAAGCCCGGTTGCTACAGAGTGACCGGGCTTTGTTTGCTTATAGAGCAGAAACTCGCACTTGTACTTCTGATCAATCAACTGTACGATCATGATACTGAATCAAACGTTGACAGAAACACTGCGGCATTTCTTCGCGAAGCAACCGGTTAGTCAAGCCTACCTGTTTGGCTCGGTTGCCCGTGGCAATGAAACTGAGCAGAGCGACCTTGATGTATTGGTTGAACTGGATAAGGGAGCCAGTTTATTCGATCATTCCCGTATATTTTGGCAATTAGAGGACTTGTTACAACATCAGGTTGATGTCGTAACAGAAGGCGGTTTGTCTTCGGCCATTTATCGAACGTGACCGCATTCTAGTACATAAGCGCCAACATCGGCGATAAGCAACGAATTGAACGCATATCTTGCACATTGGAAATTTCATCCAAGGAGTCGATTACGAGAAGTATATGTGCGACATTTTTAGCTTCGATTAGCCCTGATAAAGCTGCTGGGATGCTATCTGACGGACTAAAAACGAACTTTTCGGAAGTCAAGTGGCTCACGCTAAAAGCGGTACGAAACATACTAGTTCATGAGTATTTTGGCATTAATTACGCAGTAATTTTGGCATATATTCAACAGGATATACCGTCCCGCAAGCAAAAAATAGAAATCATTCGTACAAGCCATCGAGACGACTAAGCAAGCAGCTACCTCACAATTCATTACGTAAACAAGTCTTTTTCGCAGGCAACACGTTTCGGTATTACGACGGACCCGAAACTGCGATGATTCAGCCCGTTAACTTCGGGAAAACCAAACGTGTCGGTTTTATCATCACCCATAAAGTCCGTGTAGCCCCTATCAGGCAGTGGGCTTCGTCGCTCGATCAGCAGCGTACCGACGTCGGTAAACTGCATGTGTACATCGACGTTCAAGCGCTGAGCAACGTTACGCTTGATGCGATTCTGTCAGACCTAAAGTTCCATATTACGCATCTAACCAATTTTTAGAAAGCCACTTTCGTATCGGATTCGACGCTCTCGAACCTGTCGTCGATAGTGACCGGGCTGGTGCCGGGTCTACAGTTTTCGCTGGCGGAGAAGGAGCAGGCCAAACGATAGCTTAACCATTAACGGCAACAGGCGATTTATACAGGATTTGGGTAACTGCGCATTACCGTTCACTTTTGCAGTAAAACCAATTCCTAAACCAATCTCTGCAACCTGATGAGCAATCAATCCCGTCGGCGTTTTGTGAAAAGCGCCCTGGCTTCGGGCGTCGTGGCGACAAATCTGCCGACTGTCACGGCGTCGAAAGAAGTATTCGTACACCACGTTCTGTTCTATCTAAAAAACGCCGGCAACGCAGCCGACAAGGCAAAACTGCTTGAAGGATTGAACAAGCTGGCGAAATGCCCGACGATCAAACTGGTCAATATTGGCTAACCGGCCAATACGGATCGTGAGGTGATCAAGCGCGACTACACGTACTCATGGCTTTGCCTGTTCGATAGCCCTGCCGATGAGGAAGCTTACCAGAAGCACCCGATTCACGACGACTTCCGTAACAATTACGCTCACCTCTGGGAAAAGGTCGTCATCTACGATTCCGTTGGGCCGAAGCGATAATCCATTTTCGGTTTACGGTATTCAGTTTACGGCATTCCACAAGGTAGTACTTCGGTTTGACTATGGTTGCCCCATAAAGACTTTACCATACAAAGCGCAGAAGCCCCAGACTCAAGTCCGAGGCTTCTACGCTTGCTGTAAACTGTATACCGAAAACCGTATTACAGATTTGCGTCTTCGTTACTGTTGAAGGTATCGCCCTGCCGGATATCGCCGGTTTTGAGCCCCTTCTTGAACCAGTAGACGCGTTGGGCAGACGTACCGTGGGTGAATGCGTCGGGAACGACACGCCCCTGTGTTTGCTCCTGAATTTTATCGTCACCAATCGCATTAGCGGCAGTCAGCGCTGACTCGACATCGTTTTCGTCGATCGAGATCGTCTTTCCTTGTGCCCGGTTGGCCCATACACCCGCAAAGAAATCAGCCTGCAGCTCCAGCCGAACCGATACCTTGTTGTATTCGCGTTCGCTCATCTGCTGCCGTGCCTGCTCTACCTTCCGCATGATGCCCAGCTGATTTTGCACGTGGTGACCAATCTCGTGAGCGACGACATAGGCCATCGCAAATTCGCCAGGTGCCTGGAACCGCTGCGCCAGTTCGTCATAAAACGACAGGTCGATGTACACCTTTTGATCGGGGGGACAGTAAAATGGGCCCATGGCTTGCTGCGCCGTTCCACAGCCCGACGACGTAACGCCCCGGAACATAACCAATGTTGGGTCCTGGTATTGTGAGCCCTGTTCCTGAAAGATTTTACCCCAGACATCCTCCGTACTGGCCAGTACTTTACGAGTAAACGAAGCCGCAGCATCGTCGGGCTGGGGCCCATCCGGCGCCTGGCTGCCCTGCTCCTGCTGGGTTGGGGCGCTCCGGTTCAGTATCTGCGATGGGTCACCACCGAGCAGCATCACGATCACGGCAATTACTACCGTACCAATACCACCACCGACAACCAGGCCACCCCCACCGCTGCCTCGACGGTCGTCTACATTATCACTTTCACGTCCTCCTAACCAACGCATAGTTGTCTGTCATTAAATAGTGTAGTCTGCTCAGAATAATCATTCCGGGCGCGAAATGTTTTCGCCCTATCAGACTGGCGCGGTCGAATTTGGTCACGGTTAGCAAACGACCAACTGTGATGATTACTTTTCGGTCAATTTATCTGTCGCACTAATGACCCGGATACCCATTTTGACGCGGTCGACTTTCTGCCGCAATGCCTTCATATCAACGTCCATAACCGTCACGTGGCCCATCTTACGAAACGGTTTAGTAATGGCTTTACCGTAGAAGAATGGAAAAACGCCCGGCATGGCCAGCAGGGTTTCGAGTCCTTCATACTCCGCCGGCCCTATATGCCCCACTTCGCCCAGCAGGTTCAGCATCGCAGCAGGCTGGTAGAAGGTTGTATCACCCAGCGGATAGTTCAGGATGGCGCGCCAGTGCTGCTCAAACTGCGACGTTACGTTAGCCTGAATCGTATGGTGACCGCTGTTGTGTGGGCGCGGAGCCACTTCGTTGATCAACACCTGCCCCTGCTTGTCGAGAAACATCTCAACAGCCAGTATACCCACAATGCCGAAAGCATCGGCTGTTTGCCGGGCAATCGCCTGCGCCTGTTGATCGACGGCAGCGGTAATCTCGGCAGGGGCAAACAGGTACTCAACCAGATTCAGTTCGGGGTGAAACACCATTTCGACAGTCGGAAACGTCTGCATCTCGCCCCGCTCGTTACGGGCAACGATTACGGCCAGTTCTTTCTCGAAATCGACGGCTTTTTCGAGCAAGCCGAGCGCGTCGAATGCTTTGTCGAAATCGGCAGACGTCGCAATGCGCTGTACCCCACGCCCATCGTATCCGTCACGACCAAGTTTGTGAAAGGCAGGCAGAAAATCGCTGTGACGGGCCGTATCGGCGCGGTCATCTGTTAAAATAAAGTCGGCAGTAGGCAGGCTATGTTCGCGGTAGAATTGCTTTTGCAGCCGCTTGTCCTGAATGGTGCGGATGACTGACGGCTGCGGATAAACGCGTTTACCTTCCCGCTCCAGCGCTTCAAGCGCATCGACGTTAACGCGTTCAATTTCGATCGTCAACACGTCGACCGACTGCCCAAATTGGTACACCGTGTCGTAATCGGTGAGGGAACCGGTTGTAAAATGAGTGCAGAGTGTGCGGCAGGGCGCATCCGCATCAGGGTCGAGTACGTGAATGCGCAGGTTCCAGTCGATGGCGGCCTGTAGCAGCATTAGCCCCAGTTGTCCTCCGCCGAGAATGCCAATGGTAGGTGTCAAAAATGTATGCGGTTTGTTTACCACAAAGGTACGATAGAAGAAAGAGATAAGACGGAAGAAGAAAGACAGGCAATGCCGAGTTCATTATCAGTGCAGCTTGGTAGCTAACTGGAAACGAAGTGAGTATTTCTTCTTGTGTCTTATCTCTTTCTTGTTCCAACACCCTACTCCCGTCGGGTAATATCCGAGCCACCTGACGACTGTTTCGTTACGACCCGGCCCGAACCGTAGTAGTAAATATCAGAGCCACCCGACGCCCGCAGACTCATGTCGCCTGTAGCCCGCACGTATACGTCCGATCCGCCCGACGAGGTAGCATTGCAGGTTTCAGCGGTTAGCTTACGGGCATCTACATCGGCACCACCCGAGCCGTTTACATTGACCCGCCGGGCCGTACCGTCAAGAACAGCATCGGCACCACCCGACGAATTGATATCCAGATCGTCGGCTTTCAGCGACAGTTTCACATCGGCACCACCCGATGCGCTTAGTTTCAAATCGTTGAACGACAAAACGCCCTGTCCGTACACATCGGCTCCACCCGATGCGGCAATTTTCGTCAACTGCCGGAACGTGACGTACGCTTTCACCGAGTTGTTACGATTCTTTAACCAATTCATACCACCTGGCCGGTCGATGTACAGTTTCAGCATCCCGTTCCTGACTTCCGATCTGACCTCGTCTTCAGCTAGGCCTTTCACGTCAAGTGTCAGCTTTTCGCTGTTTCCCTGCGTCAGGTATACGTCGATGCCGTTACTTACGTCTAATCCTGTAAAGCCTGATACGGTACGGTCTTTTTTCCAGTCGTCGGTAGCGGAATGGGCGGCCGAGGTCAGTAACAGCGTCGTTAGTAGTAGCGTCTTCATACGATATTGCTTTAGTTTTTCAGTTGATGCGCGAATCAACTAAAACGTTGCATGATCCGGAATAAGTTAGTCAACGATGGCTACATCAATCCCACGTCAACGACAACAGCGACACCCCCTGCCGGGGTAAGGTAAAGGATAGGTCGAGACGCCCGTTTTTATCAACCGTTACTAATTGGGGTTTACCAACGGTTTGTAGCTGTCCGGCCCGTTCCAGTTCAGCAATCTGAGCGGTAGTCGGCGCTTTGGGCGACCCCATACGCTTCCACGCTTCATAGGCATTGCTCGACTGCTGATCGACACGATAATGGGTGAGCCTCGCTTGTTTCCCCGGCATACCACTGACCTGTACCGTCACAGGCGCAGCCGGGCCGGGCAGGTTGTCGTCGTGGTAATGCCAGACTAGCACTGAGGCTGATTTTTCCGTATGCGTCGCCAGCGCGTTCACGTCGGGTTCGGCCCGGACACTGCTATCACGCAGCCGAGCATAGTCATAGCCGGGCGCATCCACGCCGGGCGTGGATGCGTCATCTGGATGCGTAGCTGCCACCCGGTTTCCGCCCATTTTGCCAAACATCCGGAATACGTTTAGCACGGGCTTGTCGACGCCATTGGTCGCCAGGTCGCGGAAGCCGCGAAACCAGGCCTGATCCTCAAACTCGAACGCCCAGGTTACAGCCCCCGCCAGATTGACACCATGGGCGTTGGCCAGATCGTATTTCCGGGCGAAAGATGCGGCTGTGTAGCTCGAATACATCGTCCCATTCCGGTACGCATTCTGCGGATGAAGGTCTTCTGAACAGGCAGCACAGCCTTCCGGGTCTGATTCGCCGATGATGATAGGTAGCTTTTTCAAGGTCGGATACGAGGCTACGATGGCAAAGCCCCGGTCGATGTCGCGAAGCTGCGCGCCCATGTCCATCCGAACGTGCCCGTCGACTACTTTTGGATTTCCTTTAGCGTGGAAAGTAATAAAATCGATGGGGGTTCCTGTTTTGCCCGTCGCGTAGTTTTTCCCACTGACGACATGGTCCAGAAAGGTGCGAAAGAATTTCGCCGATACGTTCCAGTTAGGACCAGTCACTTCGGGACCGCCAACCTTAGCCGTGGGCAGCGCGCGCTTGACGGCATCGGCGGTGTAATCGTAGAGCTTGATGTACTCTTCCGTCGTGCCTTTCCAATAGCCGATGTTGGGCTCATTCCACAGTTCCCAATACCACTTTTCAACTTCGGCCTGCCCGTACCGGCTGACGGAGTGCTTTACCCATTGATAGACCAACTCGCTCCATTTCTTGTAATCGTTCGGTGGATACGCCCAGCCGGTGTAAATATCGTTGTAATTATCGCCCGGCTTCCAATGGTGGCGATACGGTTGCGGGTGACTCGACAGGGCTTCCGGCATGAACCCAATCTGCGCAACAGGCCGCATCCCCCGTTGAATAAAGGTGTCGAAAATCCGGTCGACAATTGTCCAGTCGTAGACCGGATTACCGTTTTTATCCTCCGTATAGGCATTAGTGGATCCCCATTTTAGGGCGGCTTCCCCGTCGCCCGTAACCAGCAAACTGTGTACCCGTACGTTGACCGGCACCGGACTTAATTGCGACAGTTCCGTAAGCAGTTTTTTGCCATCTTTCATGTATGTGTAGTTCGGCTCGTCGTAGCCAAACCACGCCCAGATCGGTGGCAGCGCTCCCTGATCCTGTTTTAGATCGACGGAGATAACGGTTGGCGGTAGCGTTTGCGCATCGGCAGCGCCTTGAATCAGCAGGCTGATTCCGACTGCGCAGAAGAACGATTTTAACATCTGCAGTTGGTTGAGACGAGGTATTGTTAGTACAAAGCCATTTTTCAGCGTTTTTTTACCGCTACGAACTGGGTAGCGTGTGTGTAGCCAGTTGGTAGTGTAGCCTGAACCGACTCGCGCCACGGTGGCCGCCGGCGCAGCTCCAGGTCTGGGTGGCCGCAAAGTGGCCAATAAAGCTGCCGCCACGAATAGTTGCCCTGACGAGCACCCGGACATGGACATCCAGGCTACTTCACACACTGCTGTCCGTTATTTTCGGGAGCTGTCCGGTAACGGACGTACGGTTACTCTAACTACCTCTACAACAAACTGGCAGACAGTGTACTAAATAACTGGCACTTTGCTTGCAAAGCCTTTTTTACTATGATTGAACTCAACCAGATTTCAAAATACTACCCAACCGGATTTGGGAAAACATACGTACTCCGGCAAATCGACCTGTCGATCAAGCAGGGTGAGTTTGTGTCGATTATGGGACCAAGCGGATCGGGTAAGTCAACGCTGCTCCACATCCTGGGCCTATTGGAGGAGCCATCAGAGGGTGAATATAAGTTCGACGATCAGCCGGTGCAGAAGCTGTCGGAAAAGAAGCGGACCGAGTTGCACCGCACCCGCATCGGCTTCGTATTTCAGGCCTATCACCTCATCGATGAACTAACGGTGTACGAAAACATCGAGACACCATTGCTCTACAAAGGCCTTGGGGGTTCGGAACGCAAAAGCCGCGTAGCCGAACTGCTCGACCGGTTCAACATGGTTGCCAAGAAAGATCTGTTTCCAGCGCAGCTATCGGGTGGACAACAGCAGTTAGTAGGTATTGCCCGTGCACTGGCTCATAACCCCACGGTCATCTTCGCCGACGAACCGACCGGTAATCTCCACTCCGATCAGGCGCACGACATCATGGCGCTATTCCGCGAACTCAATCAACGCGACGGAGTCACGATTGTGCAGGTAACGCACTCCGAAGTCAATGCCGAATACGGCTCGCGTACTATTCGTTTAAAAGATGGTTGGCTAGTCTGATAGCAGAAGGGGCCGAAACGACAGCGTTTCGGCCCCTTTATATAAACGCTGATCGTTAACTTACGGAATCGGATTTCCGTTTTCGTCAATATTTCCTGACGCAATGGTGCTTCCACCACTCAGCGACAGATAGTAGGTTCCACTACCCTCGCCTTTCGCCAGCGTGTTGTTTCGCAGGACATTGTTGACGGCCCGGTTACCATACGAGATAAAGGTTGCGTAGTTTCCGGCAGATGGCTTGTTCGACAGCGTATTGTTGGCAAAGGTGTTGTTTGCCACGTTGTCACAAACAACGGCTCTATCGAACGTCGTCTGAATCACATTGCCCGTAAATGTGCCCCCGGTCGTGGAATGGCCCAGTTCCAGCATACCCGTCATGTTAAAGTTATTGTTGGCGAATTTGGTGGGGCCACCGTTGAACAACTGTATACCGCCCGTAACCCGGCCTACCGTTGAGTTGCCGGTAATTTCGGTACCCGTCAGGACGGCACCGCCCCCCTGCCCCTCGCCTGACCCGTCGTTAGACCCGGCCAGAAAACGGCTGAAAGTTCCCTCAAACGTATTGTTCGTAATTTTCACGTTGCGGGCGGCCCCGGCCACCTCAATACCGTAGAAGCTACAGTTTACGATGCGGTTCTTATCAACAGTTAGCCCATCCATCGGTCCAGATAGCGAGATACCGAACCAGGAATCGTGGAAGTAATTGTTCTGAACGGTGATATTTTTACCAGCGTAGACGCCGTAGTTGTCGTGATTGAAAATCTCACAGGCTATTCGCTTGGCCCGTACGTCATTGTTCGTCACCAGAATGTTGCTGGCCGTCTTGCCCGATTGAATCTTTAGAGTCAGCCAGTTAGTGCTATCTTTTGCAGCCTCGTCGCGGCTGCTGCAGTTCTGGATGGTCAGGTTGTTTACCGTTGGTCCGTCAATGTAGATGGTACTTACCTGTGTGTCTTCCTGCGACGTTACATTCCACGACAGACCATCGATCATAATGTTTTCGAGCGGTTGCGGACTATCCTGTGGCCGGGTCAGGTAAACAAACGACGAGTACGAACTTGGCAATTCAATGACGACTTTGCCCGCATTACCCCGCACAGTCATACCACTTCGAAGTACTACTGACTTCCGCTGCTTATACGTTCCATCCGGTATAATCAACACGTCGACCGCATTGACAGCCGCCTGCAACGCCGGCCCGATGTCATCAACACCAGGAACGATACCAAACCACACGGCACTGGCATTTCCCGTATACTCGCGCTTGTATCGAATCCCGTTGGCCGTAACCAGTATCGTTCCGGTATTGTCGGTCGAACTTTCGTCGCCGGGAAGGGCTCGGAACAGCCCCTCTTTTCCCGAATCGGTGATCTGAATACTACCTGGCAGGTTTGGTCCGGACAGCGCGCGCACGTCGGCGACGGCTAACGCATCCTGTCGGTTCCAGATCAGTGCGGGCTCCGGGTCAGCTTGATGACACTGCGCAAACAGCATAACTAATACTGGTAGCCAGCCGAAGCGGCTTACTATTTTCACATTCATAAAATCAAGTTTCAGGTTGAGTAATAAACTGCTTTGTTTTACCATCATTCACCACTGTCAGGCTAGGTGCTGCACTGCTCACGCCCGTACCGTACAACTAAGGTAAGTCGTTATAACCACAGTAATAGCCTGAAATACAACGAAATGATAAAACGGATCTATCACGAATGAAACCAGGGGTGGTTTTTGGCAGGTCCGCTTTGCAGTTTAGGGAGGGAATAGTCCGTTCACAGGGTGAATGGTAGCACAAAGGTTAAAAGTAGATTAAACAAGACCTACTTAAATCTACTGTTTTGTGCCAATGGGTATCTAAACATATGTATGATATACTCATATCGAGCCGCTGAATAAGAATGATTTCCTTAGCATGTAATCAAACTGAATCTATTCTATTTACTTTGCAATACAAAGTTCTTTTAAAATATCATGAAAGCAAATCGACTATCTGTACTGCAACGCTATCTGCGCCGTTCCAACCGTGGCCTGACCGCCCTTACCGGTTTAACCCTTGCCGGCATCGGCCTGACTATCGCCCGTGGTCTCATCACCGACAACTGGTGGTTCTTCGTCATGCTGACCTGGAATCTCTTCCTGGCCTGGTTTCCGCTGGGCATCGTGCTGGTTTTGCGCGATCTGCGGGCTGCGGCAGCCGAACGACCGCTGTTTGGCAGTACCGAAGTGCTGTTGGCGGGGCTGACGGTCTGGCTAGCTTTCCTGCCCAATGCGCCCTACATCATTACCGATCTGTTTCATATTCAGCACGTGCCGACGCCATTGCTCTGGTTCGACACTATGACCATTTTTCTGTTTGCAATGACCGGGCTCCTTTGCGGACTGTATTCAGTTTTGTTGGTGCATCGCATGCTGCGTCCGTTGCTGGGTACTACCCAAACCTGGATCGTAACGCTGTCCTGCCAGTTTCTGTCGGGCTTCGGTATTTATTTGGGTCGCTTCGGCCGGTGGAACAGCTGGAATGTATTGTCATCGCCCGTAGATTTGCTACAGGCAATCGTGCATGCCTACCGCGATCACCTCAGCATCAAACTAACGTTGGCATACGGGTTTGTGCTGGTTGTGCTGTATGTAGCCTTCTGGTGGCATAATGAGCAGGATGAACCTGTGCTGACTCGCTGATCGTTTTTATGATTGACATACGCAAAGTGGTACGTAGTTTCGGTTTTGCGGGTCAGGGGATTGTCGATCTGTTTCGATTCGAAAACAACGCCAAAGTCCACGGACTGGCAGCGTTACTTGTATTGGCGCTGGGTGGCTGGCTCGGTCTGAGCCGCATGGAATGGGCTTTACTTATCACCCAGATTGGTCTGGTCTGGGCCGCCGAAGCAGTAAATACGGCGCTCGAAAAACTGTGCGACCATATCACACCGGATCGGCACCCACAGATTAAAGCTATCAAGGACATGGCATCCGGCGCGGTGCTTATCCTGGCGATTACAGCCGCCACGGTGGGCCTTATCATTCTGGGTAGCCACATCATCGACCGTTTTTTCTGACCTTTTCTCTTCTAGTCAACTCATGCACGAATCCCGTGAACATCTTCAGACGCTGACCGAGATACGCAGCCTGATGGAGCGATCGTCCAAATTCCTGTCGCTTAGCGGCCTGTCAGGCGTTTCTGCCGGTGTTATTGCGCTGGCTGGCGCGTTTGTGGTGTACACCCGCTTTCGCTGGCAGACACTACTACCCGCCCCCTACAGCAACCGCATCACGAGTCAGCTGTACGGCAGCGACCGTACCTTCCTGATCATCGTAGCCGTGGCGGTACTGGCGCTGGCGCTATTGTTCGGCGTTTACTTTACCATCCGGAAGGCGCACTGGCAGGGATTGTCGGTCTGGAATAATTCATCGCGGCAACTACTGCGGTCGATGGCGGTTCCGTTGCTGGCGGGGGGAATTTTCTGTCTGGCGCTGTTGTCTTATAATCTGATCTGGCTGGCGTTTCCCAGCACGTTGATTTTTTACGGCCTCGCGCTGGTCAGTGGCAGCAAGCACACGCTACGCGACGTGGAATCGCTGGGCTACTGCGAAATCGGGCTAGGCTTACTGACCTTGTTCTGGCCCGGCTACAGCCTGCTCGCGTGGGCGACCGGCTTTGGCCTGCTGCACATCATCTACGGGCTGGCCATGTACTTTAAATACGAACGGAATACGGCATGAATCAACAACTGCTGGCAAACTTCAACAAAGCCTTTGAAAGTAAAGCGCGGTTAAGCATCATGTCGGTACTC
>JAKONH010000084.1 GCA_022702045.1 Spirosomataceae bacterium | reverse complement strand
GTCCGGTTCGATAGTCAAAGTATAGCATGTTGACAACATTGCTAACGGCGGCTGTTTCGTCGACCTTCGATACGGTTAATGACAGACTGTCTGTTTCTGGAAAGGCCAACGTGAAGCGGCCAGGATGCGGCAGGCGCTGATTGGTTTGTGCGTACACCCGCTCCAGTCGACCCAGTATTACCGTACCGGTAGCCGACAAATTTACCGGTGCTTCCCGCTTGACCTGTGGCTTTCCATCGAAGGCAAGAAACAGCAAGTTGTTGACCCATTTGTAGCTCCAGACCAGCCCCGTTGCTGCAATCAGAAAGATGAACGGCAGCACGTAAAAGCCGACGACGGCGTGTAAGTCCCAGGTTAGTCGCTTGGTCGACGCGTTCCATTTGATTCGGAAGCGTTGCGACTGATTTTTGCGATTAGGCCACCATAAGACCAGGCCCGTCAGCATAATGATCAGAAACAAGCTGCACGAAATGCCCGTAATTACTTTACCTGTTTCGCCAAGGCAGAGATAGCGGTGCAAGCGTAATACGGTTGGGAAAAATGCGTCCTGCTCCTGCCGTGTCGCGACGATTTCACCGGTGTAGGGATTCAGCGCAACGGCCAGAACATCTTTGGTTTTCTTGCTTTGTTTCAACTCGATAACGACTGTTCGATCGGTGGCTGACTCCTGAATAACCCGGTTTATTTTCTTATCGGGAAAGGTTGTGCCAGTCGTCTCGACCAATGCATCAAGCGACTGCCGACGCCCGTCGGCCGGGGGCGATACCATGAAAAAGCGGGGATCGGTCAACGGTTCCAGCTCCTCTCGGAAGACGAGCAGCGAACCCGTCAGGGCCACGATAAACACGACGAGCCCGGAGACCAGGCCCAGCCACAGATGCAGTTGTATGGCGACTTTTTTCATGGATACTAGGTTTACTGTTTTCAGTATACAGTTACGGTCAGCCGCCGTTCGACGCACCACGCCATGGTGACTGACTGTAAACTGCATACTGAAAACCGATCACTAAAATGTATACGACACTGTTGTCAGCAGGTTACGGGGTGCGCCGGGAAACAGACGCAGGTAATCGTACCCACCGACCCAGTAGGTTGCATTGGTCAGATTATTGACGTTGAGTTGAAGTTGAAACTTATCGATCCGGTAATACGCAGCTGCGTTGAGCAGGGTATAGGCCGGAATCGTCTGGGTATTGTTGAGCGACAGGTTCCGCTGATCGACAAAATTACCGCCGAAGCCAATACCGAATCCTTTCAGTGCCGGGACGGTGAAGACGTATTTGGTCCATAAACTGCCCTGATGTTTCGGCGCGTTAGGCTTTTGCAGATTTACCAGCGCCTGGTCGGCTGCCCGCGTACCGGCGTCGATGATCTTGGCGTCGTTGTAGCTATAGGTGACGATCAGGTTCCAGTTGGGCCGAATGCTACCCGTCACGTCGAATTCAACACCCCGCGCCTGTTCCTTACCGATTTGCAGCAGCAAGTTTGGGTTGTCGGTGGCATTGGCCGAATACAGCGTGTTGCTTTGCATAATGTCGTAAAGGGCCAGATTGGCGACCAGTCGGCCGTCGAGCCATTCGGTTTTTAGTCCTACTTCGGCCAGGCTGCTGCGGATCGGGTCGAACGGCCCACCCGACAGTGGGTCGCTCTGCGTGGTGGCGTCCTGTGGGTTGTATCCTTTGGTATAAGTACCGTATGCATTTATGTTCGGTGTCAGCGTGTACACCGCGCCGATGCGGGGGAGTAGTGCATGTTGTGTTACGTTTGTTTCTGAAGAGGTTGTGTACCCTTTTCGATCGATATACGTGTCGATGCGTAACCCCAGCAGGAGTTGCAACCGGTTAATTTTCAGTTGCTCCTGTGCGTAGATACCGTGCAGTGAATAGAAAGACGCCGACGTCGCATTGTTGGCGACAGCCGCATAGGTGTACTTCGTCGGATCTTCGAGGATGTTGTTTTGTAGTGTCAGATCGTATGAAGGAACGTTGGGCCGGGGGATGCTGCGGCTGATACCATTGTTGGTATAGGTGTAAAACTGGTACAGATCGGGCCGTTTGGCATTGTAAGCCGCTGCCCCGCCCGCTTTGAGCAGGTACCCGCTTGCCGTCTGCTGCCCCGCCCCTTTCGGTGTCGACGACTGAATATAATCGTAACCAACAACCAGTTTATGTTCTGTCCGGCCGAGTGTAGCGGTATGGTTCAGGAACACCGACAAATTGTCCATGAACGATTTGGTTTGGCGCACAAAAACCTGACGGGCTACCAGATTATCGATGGCTTTACCGGCTGAATCGACGGCGTTGACGTTACTGCTGCGGTGTTCGAGCAGGTCTTCCGAATAACCGGTCCGCAGGTGCGCCAGATTGATCGAGGTGCGGGGGCTGAATTGATGATTGATCGAGGTTGTGATAAGGTACGTATCCTGCTTCAGGTAATCATTGACGGCGTTGAGCGCGGTTGCGATCGAACTCGAATACAAATCATTTCCCCGTACCGATTGCCCCCGGTCGAGCCGGCTAGTCGATTTGTTGTAGACCAGGTCAACGTTGATGCGGGTACGCTCGCTAGGCAGAAATGATACCGACGGGGCAACGATCAGGTTTTTGTCGAACTGTAAATTGCGGAACGACTGCGCGTCGACATAGCCCAGATTCAGTCGATACAGCAGCGTTTTCGCATCGTTCATCGGACCGGTAAAATCGGCCAGCAGGCGGGTTGTGTTGAAGCTGCCGGTTGAGAATTGCAATGACTTTTGTGGCGTTGCCAGCGGCTTTTTCGTCACCCGGTTGATCGTACCGCCTGGTGAACTGTTGCCGTACAGCGCCGACGCAGCCCCCTTAACAACTTCGACCCGTTCCAAATAATTGACCGGTGACTGCTTCCAGAAACCAGTGAAGGTGCGCAGGCCGTTGAACAGTTGCGTCGTGCTGCCGCCGTTCATACGAAAGCCCCGGACGACAAGGTCATCATAGGTTGTGAACTGGCTGACGCCACTCATGTTTTTGGTTGCTTCGCCAATCGAATACACCCCCTGATCGCTCATGACTTCCTTGGTGACGTAGGCGATGGACTGCGGAATGTCTTTGAGGGGCGTCGCCGTTTTGCTGGCGATAAACGACACATCGTTTTTGTACGACGTCTCTTTCCGACCAATGATTTCGACCGCCTGCAACTGCTGCATTGATTCGCGCAGGAACAGCTTGATAGTGGCTTCTTTGGCCTCGCTGACAGTAACGGTATGGGTGATCGACTGGTAGCCAACACCCGTAACAACGAGTTGATACGAACCCGCCTGTAGATTAGTGAACTGGAAATCGCCGGTTGCCGAGGTGGCGGTTCCTTTATCGGTTCCGCCGATTTGTACGTGGGCCGATTCGATCGCTTTGCCGGACTCGTCAGCGACGTGGCCGATTATGGTACCCGTCTGGGCTAGTAACACTGTACAACAACATAGAAGACAAACAGTAAAAAAATACTTCATTATGAACAGGTTGTGCTGAATGGTAATTACAGCGCAAAGCTATTCTCTATTTAGATTAATTTCAAATAGGATCTTTTGTAATATGATGAACTATCGGCTTATGAAGCTTAAACCGGAGTGTAACCTGACATGGTATGTGACCTGGCAGGTGTATGTAGCTTGGTAAGTGGGTGTAGCCTGGACGGCCACGTCCGGGTGGCCGTCAGGCCAATTGTGTAAGGCAGCAGCTTTATTGGTCGCTTCGCGCCCACCCGGACGTGGACGTCCAGGATACACCATTGACAGGCTACATTTGTCCCAGCTTACTTTTCTTCCGACCGTAGGCGAAATAAATAACAAGGCCAAGTGCCAGCCAGACAATCAGCCGTAGCCAGGTTTCACCGGGCAGTGATACCATCATTACCAGACAGGTCAAAATACCCAATATGGGTACGACGGGAACCCAGGGGGTACGGAAAGATCGGGGCGCGTCGGGTTGTTTTCGGCGCAGGATCAGTACGCCCAGACAAACCATTACGAAGGCCAGTAACGTCCCGATACTGGTCATTTCGCCGACAACATTGATGGGGACGAAGCCCGCGAAGAGACCGATGAAAACGCACAGCAACAGGTTCGACTTCCAGGGTGTGCGGAAACGGGGGTGTACATCGGAGAACGACCTGGGGAGCAGTCCATCGCGGCTCATCGAGAAGAAAACCCGCGATTGTCCCAGCAAATCGACCAGAATAACGGAGGTATAGCCGATTAGAATGGCACCAATAATAAGCTGACCCAGCCAGCGGTACGGCGTTTTATCGATGGCGATAGCCACCGGGGCCGCACTGTTCTTAAACTCGGTATAGCTAGCCATACCTGTCATGACGTATCCAAAGAGCACGAATAGAATCGTACAGACAATCAGTGATCCCAGAATACCGATGGGCATGTCACGTTGTGGTCGTTTGGCCTCCTGCGCCATCGTTGCCACAATATCGAAGCCGATAAAGACGAAGAAGACAACTCCAGCTCCGCGCAGTACGCCACTCCAGCCGAACTCGCCAAACGTACCGGTGTTGGCTGGAATGTATGGTTGGTAGTTCGCCGGGTCGATATACTGCCAGCCCAGCGCGATAAACACCAGCACGACCAGTACCTTCAGCGCTACGACGATGGCATTAAACAGTGCCGACCCCGACGTACCCCGAATGATAATTGCCGTAATAGCGACGACGATCAGCACGGCGGGTAAGTTGACGAAGCCTGAGACGACAGCGCCATCAGCAGCCGTTGCGGTCTCAAACGGCGACAGCATCAGCTGGGGCGGTAGATGCAGCCCGTAGTAACCCAGGAACCGGTTCAGATACTGCGACCAGCTGATGGCAACGGTTGCTGCGCCCACGGAATATTCCAGCACGAGATCCCAGCCGATAATCCAGGCAAACAGCTCACCTAGTGTGGCATACGCGTAGGTGTAAGCACTCCCCGACACGGGTACCATAGCCGCGAACTCGGCGTAGCAAAGGGCACTGAAGGCACAGCCCACGGCGGCTATGATAAAGGAAAGGGTAACAGCCGGCCCCGCGTGGTTAGCGGCTGCGATGCCGGTAAGCGAGAATAAACCGGCTCCGATGATTACGCCAATACCAATGGCGACGAGGTTAAACGCGCCTAACGATCGTTTCAGGGTGTTCTCGCCACTTTGTGCGGCTTCCTGCCGAAGTAAGTCGAGGGATTTTATACGCATGATAAGGTAATAAGCCAATCACGGGTATTGGTTCCCTATCTTCCGTTGATTTGCGTGGGTGCCTGGCCCTTCTGTCATTCCGGGCCTGCGACCGCTCCACTGTGGTCGCAGGCCCGGAATGACAAGGTGTATGCAGCGAAGGACTGCGATGACGAGCAATGAAGCGACCACAGCCTATCGGCGTCGTGACCGGCCTTTGCTAGTTTTTGTCGTTCGGCTGGTTGTTGTTTGGTCGGCCTGAAGGGCTTCGAGAGCGGTTGTCAGGTACACGAGTGGCGCGTTCCAGTTGATGGCAATTTCGTTGGATGCGTACGAGCAGTCGGCGTCCAGGTAGACTTCGTCGGGGGCGGTGCTGGTGTAGCCGGCACATTTGTCCTGCTGCGCGGCTCTGGCGTTGGTGCCGCCCGACAGTAAGCCCGGTATAGGCGCTTCGATACCATCGGCGACGGATGGGCGATGGTGCGGATGGAGCGGTGTCTGGGTGCCAAAACCGGTTACGAACGAATAGCCCACGGCGTTGCGGCCAAGCAGATAGTCGAGGTTGGACAGGGCACTGCGCAGGTACTGCTTTTTGTTCGGGCCGCTTGTGTATTTGTAGGCAATCAGCAACGCAATGCCCTGATTGGCGGCTTCGGCACTGCTACCCCAGATGAAGTCGCTGGCGCGCTGACCCATTGCTGTGCCGTAGGCTTGCTGATCGATACCAGTGCTAAAACGATCGGCCAGTTCCATGATGTAGCGCTTTACCTGCGGCAGATCGCGCTTACCGATGGGCGTCAGCGAAGCCGCATTCCGTACCAGCGCGTAATAAGCCAGGGTGCGTACCTGCGCCCAGGAGGGAAGTGGCGTTTTTTCGTCGGGAAAGAGTTTGATGGCTTTGTAGTACGTATCGTCTTTCGTAGTGATATACAGTTCGGTAGCGGCCCAGATCTGTTCGTCGCTGGCATCGTTGTCGCCGTAAGCCCCCGTAACGATGTCGGGTTTGTACCGCTTGTTCAG
>JAKONH010000079.1 GCA_022702045.1 Spirosomataceae bacterium | reverse complement strand
CCGCTTCGTTTGCTTCCTTAACCACCAGTTGCTCGATGTTGTCAAGTACGTACTGACAGTCTTCCGCTTCCCGACAGATGTACGTTTTCACGTTCGGGATAATCGGTTCTTCGTTCAGGTAGTATTGGATGATCCGTGGTACATAGGCATAAATCACCTTATCGTCGGCAACGCCGGTACCAGGCGCGTTGGCCAGGGCTACGCGTCCTTTTTTATATACGTCGAAAATGCCCGGCACGCCAATCATCGAGTCGGGGTTGAACGCCTGCGGATCGAGGAACGTATCGTCGATGCGTCGGTAAATCACGTCGACAATCTGAAACCCTTTCGTCGTACGCATTTTCACGTACCCGCCCGATACGACCAGATCACGCGCTTCTACCAGCTCGACGCCCATTTGCTGCGCCAGATAGGAATGCTCGAAATAGGCCGAATTATAAATACCAGGCGTGAGTACAACCACCGTCGGGTTAGGCCGGTCGGCGATAAACTGAAGCATCTGCAACAACCGGGTTGGATAATCGGATACGGGTCGAACACCTGTTTTTGCCAGTACTTCAGGAAACGTTTGTTTCGTAAGCTCGCGGTTTTCAAGCATATACGACACCCCCGACGGACAGCGCAGGTTATCTTCCAGCACCATAAACTGCCCATCGTCACCACGAATCAGATCGGTACCGGTAATATGGCACCAGATTCCTTTCGGTGGGTGAACGCCCATACAAGCCGGCAAGAATGACTTGCTCGACTCAATCAGGTCGCGGGGCACCACCCCGTCGTTAAGAATCTGCTGATCGTTGTAGACATCCTCCAGAAACATATTCAACGCTTTGATGCGTTGGACTAGTCCAGCCTCCAGCCGATCCCATTCTGCCGATTCAATAACGCGGGGAATAATGTCGATGGGCATAATCCGCTCGGTACCCTCTCCTTCCGAGTATACATTGAACGTAATGCCCATGCTCATCAACGATCGTTCGGCGGCATGCTGCCGGCTGATCATATCGGTGCAGGTCAGTTGCTCGACGCGCTGCCGAAACGGCGCATAACCCGACCGCACCTGTGTTTCATCGATAAACATTTCATCGAAGAAATTATCGGTACGGTAATCCGTGAACGTAAAGTTTGGGGACCGCTGGCTTTGCGACTGGCTCATGCCATTCATCGACTGTGATTGCATAGGTTATCTGGGACAATAAAGTACAATATATGGCTTAACACCTCTTTTACAAAACAAACTATATAAAACCAGAAACAAACGCCGTATACACTAGCACTATTCTCTTGTAGCGATGGAGCTAATTACGCACGTAGCAAACGCAGTGGGCCTACTCCTAGGAGTAGGCCCACTGCGTTTGCTATCATCGATTACCCGTTGTATCGGGCGGAGCAGTTGGCTCGATAGGTGGTGCTGTCTGAATAAACGTTGAGTCGCTGGCCTCCCCATTTATATCAGTTGAATCAGACTCATCCGACTCTTCCTCATCGACATAGCCACAGCCGTCATATTCCTTCGTCACCGTAAACGTAGGTTTGGGGAAGGGCGCCTGCAATGCTTTGAACTTTGGGTCAGCATACACTTTTTCCAAGAACGTGCCGACGATCGGTAATGCCGTTCGTGCCCCCTCACCCAGATCGGTGGACCGGAAGTGAATACTTCGGTCATCCCCCCCTACCCAGGCCCCAACGACCAGATTGCTGGACACAGCAACAAACCAGCCATCCGAGTTATTGGACGTCGTACCGGTTTTTGCGCCGATTTCGTTGCGGTTCTTGAACAGGTTATACTGCCACAAACTCTGCGACGTACCGCCCGATTCCTGCAGCCCCCCCTGCAACATGTACCGCATCAGGAAAGCGGATTCCGGGCTGATGGCGCGTCGGGTTGTTGCCGTAAACGTCTGAATCTCTTTGCCATCCCGGTCTTCAATACGCTGCACAATAATTGGCTCGATGGCTTCACCGTCGTGAACGAATGTGCAGTAGGATCCAACCAGTTCATACAGTGATACGTCCGACGAACCCAGGCCAATCGACGGAACAGGGTCGAGTCGGCTTTTTATTCCCATCCGGTGCGCATATTCTGCTACGCGCTCCGGTCCGACACGATCGGTTAATTCAGCTGTGATGGAATTGACCGATCGTGCCATCGCTCGGCGCAGGGTCATGTTAGAATACGTGTAGTAACCTGTTGAATTGCGGGGTTCCCACACTTTGTCTTCGCCATTTTCGCGGTACTCTTTGCGGAACGGGCGATCGGTAATCCGGTCGCAGGGGCTCATGTTGCTAAGCGTATCGTCGATTGCCGTCGTGTACACAAACGGTTTGAATGTTGATCCCGGCTGCCGCCTGCCCTGCTTGACGTGGTCGTATTTGAAGTAATCGTAATCCAGTCCGCCGACCCACGCCCGGATATAGCCATTGTTCGGATCCATCGCGACCATGCCCGCCTGTAGAAAATGCTTGTAGTAAGCAATCGAGTCGTAGGGCGTCATCTCCGTTGAGTCGTAGCCACGCTTATTTTTCCAGCTGAACACCCGCATCTTGTACTTCTTGTTCTTCATGTAATACATGATCGAATCGGGGTAAAGTGGCAGGAATCGGCGGCTCAGCGATTTGTAGCGCTCCGTCCGTCGGGCAACCGAATCGATGAAGCCGGGCAATTCATTTCCGTCTTCGTCAGTCCACGGGTTTTCAGCCCCCCAATGGTCATTAAAGGTCTGTTGCAGCTTTTTCATCTTCTCCGCCGTAGCATTTTCGGCATACGTCTGCATGCGGGAGTCGATGGTTGTCACGATGCGTAACCCGTCGGTGTAAAGATCGTAGCCGTTTTCCTCTCCCCATTTTTTCACGAAGTCCTGAACAGCGTTTTTCAAATAACTGGCCGGACCGGAATACGGATTTTCGGGCGTAAATTCCGTCACGAGCGGTAACGCGCTGATCGAGTCAGCCTGTTTTACCGTCAGAAACTTGTATTTCGCCATCTGACGCAGTACGATGTTGCGTCGCTCCTTGGACCGTTTAGGATTTTTCAGCGGGTTATATGCAGTAGTCGCTTTTTGCAGACCAACCAGTACCGCCCCTTCCTGTACATTCAGGCTGTCAGGCTCTTTGTTGAAAAAGGTACGGGCCGCTGTTTTCAGACCGAATGAATTACTACCGAAATCAACGGTATTGAAGTAATACGTCAGAATTTCTTCTTTCGAAAAGTTACGTTCCAGCTTCAAGGCCATTAGCCACTCTTTCGATTTGTAAACGATCGCCCGGAGGCCCGGAATGCGGGTCAACAGACCCCGGTCCTGCTTGCGTCTGGTTTTAAACAGGTTTTTGGCCAGTTGCTGTGTAATCGTTGAGCCACCTCCATCTCGGCCAAAACCCAGCACCGCCCGGCCAATAGCTCGTGGATCGATGCCACTGTGCGAATAGAAGCGTACATCCTCGGTCGCGATAAGGGCGTCGATCAGTGATTTCGGAATGTTTTCGTATTTAATTGGTGTCCGGTTTTCGGCGTAGAACTTACCGATCATCACGCCATCCTGCGAGTAGATCTCCGATGCCTGATTGAGTTTCGGATTCTTCAGTTCCTCAACGCTCGGTATCGACCCGGTGAGGTACAGGAAGTTGTAGTTTAAGGTGAAGACGTAAAGACCCAACAGCAGGGCACCAATCATCCCGAAGCGAACGCCATTTTTCAGGTAAGGATAGTACCAGCTTTCGGGATCGACGTACTGATGAACAAACGAACGCAGCCGGTTGCGGTACTCGTGGTAGCTATCAGACCAGGCGTTGACGCGTTCTTCACCAGCAACACGAGCCGTTTGCCGATATATGTGTCGGCCGACTCCGCGTCTGACGTCGCCAAGCGTAGCCTGACGTTGTTGAAGCCGCTGCCGAAACGCCCCGAATGCGTGCCGAACAGCGCGGAATCGCTTCCTATCTTCACTCATGCGATTAGTTGCGAATAAGAGGTTGGTTCGGGCTTTTTTTGAGTACCCCGAAGGTTATCTGCCCACTGGTGGGGTTTCAAATATAACGTATTTTCGGCCTATCCCGCGCATGCCTCACCCCGATTAAGGGGCTGACCAGCATAACAACAAAACAGCCGACCTCGGTGGAAGTCGGCTGCGTTTACAGGCAATAGCCTTTATTTCTTGTCGAACAGCATGGCTGCTCCGTTCATGCAGTAGCGCAGACCCGTCGGCTTAGGGCCATCATCGAATACGTGCCCAAGATGACCGTCGCATACGCTACACAGGATTTCAGTACGCACCATACCATACGCTTTATCGACTTTCTCCTTCACGGCGTCTTTGGCGATGGGCTTGAAGAAACTGGGCCAGCCCGTTCCTGAATCAAACTTGGTGTCCGATGCAAACAGTGGATTCTTGCAAGCGGCACATACAAACGTACCGTGGGCGTGATTGTCGTTGAGCGGACTGGTAAATGCCCGTTCGGTGCCGTGCTCACGCAGGATGTAGTACTGTTCTGGCGTCAGTACCTTTTTCCATTCCGCGTTGGTCTTAACCACCCGGCGACCACCCGGCAACTCGTCACCAGTTACCTTTTTTACTGGATTGCCCACGGCATTTGCCAGACCGGGCGCCAATAGCATCCCCCCCGTGAGAGCGGCATACAGTGTCGATAAAAAAGCCTTTTTCATAGTTTGTCCGGTAGTTGTTGTCAGAAGCCCGGCGGAAGGGCCGGGCTTCAGTATAAAAACAGAATGTAAAGGGCTTGCGTTCGCTCCGTTATGCTACCGGTGACAGTGCCAACAACGTGGCCATTGAGGGGGTTGGACTACCGCCCCGCTTCTCAATCGTCACGGCAAAAGCGTCTGCTTTTCCAATAGACCGGTTCATCTTCTGAATCGCCGTACCAGCGTCGAATACACCGGCATCGACGGGCTTTCCGTCAACCAGTGACCAAAGCTGGTACTGTTTGTCAGCGGGGAGGGTCGGCAACGATTTTACTTCGACAGCGACCTGCTGCGTCGACGGGTTCCAGAAGACAAGCATATCACCCTGCGGAGCTTTTTCATTACCGCGCAATTCCAGCGTACGGGCACCAGGCTGACGCAACATAGCTAGTGTCTGCTCCGTCTGTTCCTGACTGCTGCGCATCTGCTTCAGTTGCAGTTGCATCGAGTCATTCGATTCGCGAAGCGATGCCAAGGTTTTCTGGTTCGTCTGTAACTGCGTAATCAGAAAATACGAGAAAAAAAGCACGGCCAGAGCCGCAGCAGCGGCTACCATCCAGGTTGTCTTGTATGTATAGGGCCGTGTAGCTTCAGCTGGCAGGTCGCGATCGATGGGCAGCGGTCGTACGATCGTGTCGTCGGCCTCCTCAAACGTCAGCTGACCCATAATGCGGTCTTTCAGACCAGCCGGCGGTTCGATACTGTGCAGCAACGCATAGTTCTCCGTCGACAGCATCAGTTCGTCTAGTTCCTGCCGAATTTCGGGGTATATAGACGCCAGACAGTTTACCTCCCGTACCTCCTGGTCGCTGACAGCGCCGATTGCGTACGAGTCCAAAATGCCTGAAGCTATGTACTCTTCTAGGTTCATGACTTAAACAATTGTTTCAGTTCCTGTAATGCCGCCCGAATACGGGTTTTGACCGTACCAAGAGGCAAGTTGAGTTCATCAGCCGCTTCTTCGTGGGTATACCCACCGAAATACACCAGGTCGATCATTTGCCGACGATCAGGTCTTAACTGACCAACTATTTCCTGAATACCGATGTGCTCAGGATTGGGTTGCTGGGTATTGTGCTGCCGATCTACTACATGTACGTTATCTTCATCTGTTCGGATTGCATTTGCTGCGGATGGCTGCGATTTTTGTGCCCGAATGGCATCAATGGCCGTGTTACGGGCCACATTCAGCATCCAGGTAAACAACCGCCCTTTACTGGAGTCGTACGCATCTAGATTTTTCCAGATTTTAACGAAGATGTCCTGTACCAGATCCTGCGCGTGTTCTTCGTCACGCACGATTCGCAGAACGACGCCATACAACGCCGGCGAATACTGATCGTATAGCCAATGGAATGCCTTCTGATCGCGCTGGACCAACTTCTCGATCAGGACACTTTCCGAGACCAGGGATGATTGACGTTTCACAAAGAGGTAGTTATACGCACCAAATTAGCGATGATTGTTCAGTAAGACACACCTGCGTTGGCGGATTAGGCATATCCATTTCTAATCGTTTGTTTAGATCTGTCTGACGGCTCTGTAAAAGCGTTGTCACCACGCAAGCAATGCCCCTTATTTGTTCTGTTGACATCAAGTTATAGCCAGTTCATAAACAGAAACACCAAACTAAAGCATAAAAAATCATATTGCCTAAACAGAAGCGGGCAGGATTGATGCGTTACTATATGTAGTCGACGCAACAATCACTGCCCGGATTCTTTTTTACGGTTTGTGGCAACGAAACGAAGAGTCGCTTGTTAATTGCTTCGTTTTTTCGGTTTCGGCGTTGCAGCAGGGCCGGCGGCTGCGCTTCCTACGCCGGTTGGTGCATTCGTAACCGCGTCAGAGTTATAGTTTGTGACATTGCTATTATTTACGGCGGTACCGTCATCTGTGGCACTATTCCGATAACGCATCTCCTCAACACGGTTCGACACTTTTGACGAACCCGATTTCTTCGTCATCATTTTCCCTTTCTTCCGGGCTGACTTTGGCATTGTATCGGCTGAAGCGACGGCCTGCTCGCCAGCGGGTTTGTGATCAATCGACAGCGCGGGCATGGCTGATACGATCAGGGCGCCCAACAGCAAAAACAGACTAGCCTTCATGACAAGACGGGTTAATGGTATGTAATTAAGTATGCTGCTATCAACCGGTACGAGCGTGAAAAGTTTTGCGGGCGTTGCGTTGTTTACAAGCAGGTCGATTACTTTGTCAACCATTCAGTAAACTTGTTTTCACGTTATGCAGACGATACTCCCCTTACCGACACAACCGGTGAAACCCGGCACCAGCACGGGACAGCAGTTCTGGAGTTCTACCGAGAAAACTATTGACTCCTATTCTCCCGCCGATGGGCAGCTTATCGCCCGCGTTCACCCATCGACACGTGCCGACTACGACCGTGTTGTCGAAACAGCACAGGCTGCTTCTACCGAATGGCGACAGGTACCTGCTCCGCGCCGGGGCGAAATTGTCCGGCAGATGGGCGAGCAGTTTCGACGCTACAAACGTGAACTGGGTACACTGGTCAGCTACGAGATGGGCAAATCGCTACAGGAAGGGCTGGGTGAAGTACAGGAAATCATCGACATCTGCGACTTCGCCGTTGGTCAGTCGCGGCAACTCTACGGACTATCGATGCACTCCGAACGACCCGCGCACCGGATGTTCGAGCAATGGCATCCGCTGGGTATCGTCGGTATCATTTCCGCCTTCAACTTCCCGGTGGCCGTCTGGTCGTGGAATGCGATGATTGCCTGGGTGTGCGGAAATGTCTGCGTCTGGAAACCGTCGGAAAAAACACCGCTTACGGCGCTGGCCTGTCAGCAAATCATCACGGAGGTGCTGCGAAACAACGATGTACCTGAAGGGGTCTCGTGCCTGATTACGGGTGGGCGTACCGCGGGAGAATGGCTGGCGCACGACCCACGTATCGCTCTATTGTCGGCAACTGGCAGCACGCGTATGGGGCGGGCAGTAGCCACGGCGGTAGCCAGTCGGCTGGGTAAGAGCCTGCTCGAACTGGGCGGCAACAACGCGATTATCGTCACCGAACATGCCGACCTCGACCTGGCTATTCCGGCCATCGTGTTCGGCGCTGTCGGAACGGCCGGCCAACGCTGCACGACGACCCGCCGGATCATCGTGCAGGACAGTATTTACGACGACGTCAAGAAACGACTGGCTAACGCCTACGCCCAGCTCCGTATCGGCAACCCACTGGACGAGTCGTTTCACGTTGGCCCACTGATCGACACCGACGCTGTAAAAGGGTACCAACAGGCAGTCGACGCCATCCGGCAAGCTGGTGGTCAATTTGTTGTGGAGCCGGGCCTGCTCGACGAGCCAGCCTTTACATCAGGTTGTTACGTAAAGCCCTGTATCGCCGAAGCGCAGAACGACTGGCCTATTGTTCAGCATGAAACGTTTGCGCCAATCCTGTACCTGCTCCGCTACACCCACCTCGACGACGCCATTGCGCAGCAGAACGCCGTGCCACAGGGCCTGTCGTCCGCCATTTTTACGTTGAATCTACGCGAAGCCGAGCAGTTTCTGTCGGCAGTCGGCTCCGACTGTGGCATCGCCAATATCAACATCGGCACGTCCGGCGCGGAAATTGGCGGAGCATTCGGCGGAGAAAAAGAAACCGGCGGAGGTCGGGAATCGGGTTCCGACGCGTGGAAAGCGTACATGCGTCGACAAACCAACACCATCAACTACGGCACCACAATGCCCCTCGCGCAAGGCATTGCGTTCGAGTTGTAGATTATCGGGAACTGTGTCTGCACAGCTCCCCAGCTATTGCCTATGGAGATGGCCTGTTCCCAGGTCAGTGAAAACACAGATCTGGGAATTTACGTAGTAGACAGTCAGCCTCACAACGTACTGAGTCAACCTTCTGTACGGAGGTGAAGATACAGACCTGGGAGTTTGATGACGAATTATACGAGTAGCAGTACACTGCTACCAATGATACGTACCGATTGACTTTCGGGGTAATGTGCTGGTAATCGACTGACCCTTGTAGCGAATATTAAACGATTGCTGCGATTCGCTCTCATTCAGCACGATTAGGACAATACCGCCATCGGGAGTTTTAAACGCCACATTGGGCAGCGTATCGTACGTGTTTGATGCAATCCGTACTGATCCCGGCCGCACTAGCTTCGACGCGACGGCAACGGTATAATAGGCCGGGTTACGCGTGACGTCGTTGCCAGCGATCGTAACGGCTCCCAAACATTGCGTACAGCCGCCGGGCGTGTGTGGATTCTGATTCGGATCGGCGGCAAGATTCCATTCCAGCACCGTTCTGGCCCAGTTGCGGGTAGCCCCAATGATCAGTGTTTTGACGTGCCAGTTCACGTCATTGACCATGTTGCCCGGCGCGCCTACCCACTGTTCGGTGAAATAGATGTTTTTGTCAGGATACGCTTTGTGTACCTCCGACAGCGCCGTGATTGGCCCGGCATAGAGGTGAAACGCCGATCCGTCGACGTATTGTCGGGCTTCGGGGTCGTTCAGAATAGTCAGCGGATAATCAGGATGGTCGGCATTGTGATCGTACAGCAGAATTTTGGTGTCGATCTTCGCTTGCCGGAAGGCTGGACCAAGATGGTTTTTGATGAACGTAGCCTGCTCGGTTGCCAGCATCAGCAGACTCGGATTGTTGCCCGGATGAAGGGGCTCATTCTGAATCGTGATCGCGTCGATGGGTATCCCTTCGGCCCGCATTCCCTGAATGTATTTAACGAAATATTGGGCGTAGGCGCCGTAAAACGTAGGCAACAGACTCCCTCCTTTCGAGTTTTGATTGCTTTTCATCCAGATCGGCGGAGACCAGGGCGCCCCAAGGATTTTAATGCCTGGATTGATAGCCAGAATCTGTTTCAGCGTAGGTATAAGATAGGTCCGATCGGGGTCGAGCGAGAAATTGGCCAGCGTAGAATCGGTTTGCCCCGCTGGCAGGTCGTCATATGAAAACACCGTCTTGTCCAGATCCGACGCGCCGATGCTGACACGCAGGTAACTGACGCCAATACCATTGCCCTGCGTTGAAAATAGCTCATTTAGCAATGTGGCCCGTGCCGACGCATCCATTTTTTGGAGTAGCATTGCACTACCACCCGTCAGTGTGTAACCAAACCCATCGATGGATTGGTACGTCTCTTTTTCATCCACACCGATGGTTGGGTACGCATTCGCTATACTAGCGAATGACAGCTCCGTCGGCTGCTTCACGAACAAGGCTGAGCCATCCGGGTTAGTCAGCCACCACTCCGCACGCTTTACGGCCGTATACCCAACAGACGGACGGTAGCAGGCTGTACTTACGCTAAGCAAAGCCGACGCCACTATTGTCGCATTCAACAAGCGGTTCATAGATTAGGTTGGGGCATTAGTTCTGCAAACGAAACTAGCGGGTAAAACGACAAATATCGGGCCGACTACTCATTGCATCTGCCCGCTGCCTCACTACCAGCGTCCGTTTCGCAACGATTAAGACCTTCATAAGGTAGGGAAGGAAACCAGACGTTCTCCAGCTATGGCTTCTTTCCAGTCGTATATACAACTATTCCCCATTGTGTTGCTGCTCGGTTGCGGTGGCGGCAATACGTCATCGAACGTCGAATCACCGGGGGAGCAGACGTCGGCCAAAACCCGAACGCTTGCCGCCGGGGCCGATCTGATCCAGAATAAGGCGCCCCTGCGTCAGTTGGATATGTACCTGGACGGGTTTCACTTCTATAACGGCGATCAGCGAGCGCAGATGGAAGCGCACCATTTCTGCTCGACCATTAACGAAGACGTGACACAATGTGTCATCTACGACGGTAATGGAGAGAACGCCAAGATAATGGGTGTCGAATACATCATCTCGGAAAAATTGTTTGCTACGCTGCCGGTCGCCGAAAAACAGCTGTGGCATAGTCATGTTTACGAAGTAAAATCGGGGGAGTTGATCGCGCCCGGTATTCCTGACGTTGCCGAACACGAACTGATGGAAAAGCTAGTGTCGACTTATGGCAAGACGTTCCATACCTGGCATACCGATCAGGAATTTACGCTGCCCATTGGCCACCCCATGGTTATGATGGGCTTTACAAAAGACGGACAGATCGACCCGAAGATGTTAAGCGATCGCGACCGTCGGTTCGGCGTATCGACCGAAGCCAAAAAGAAAGACCGGGCAACGATTCAGTCCCCAGCTATTCAACCCGGTGCCAATGCCTGGCAGCAGGGTAATGTAGTACAACTTGAACTGACCAAATCAGCAACGGCTGACCATAGTCATCGGGCCGCTAGTCAATAGCGATAGCCAGCTTACCAACAAAGCCGCCTTCTTCCAGCCGGCGGTGGGCCAGCCCAATTTCCTCCAGCAAAAACGTCTGCGCAACGTGGGGTTTTAGGATGCGCCGTTCGAGCAGGCCTTTAACCATCGCCAGTTCAGGCGCATTCGCTTGCAGGATAACCAGCTTCATCCGCGGCCAGGTCAAGTCGACAGCTGCGGTGACGGCGCTGCTTAGGTTGTCGACATGGGGGCGGATGATGACTAATAGCCCTTCATCGGTCAGCGACGCTTCCGTATCCGACCATGTCATTCTACCAGCCGCATCGAAGATGAGCGGGTATCGCTTGTCGGTTGGTATCGACTCTGATTCGTAGTTGACAACCGTGTCGCAACCCAGTTCGCGGGCGAACGCCATATGTGCCCCACGGCACGTACCAGTCACAATGGCGCCTACGTATTTTGCGATCTGTACGGCCATATAACCAACGCCCCCGGTGCAACCGTTAATCAGCACGTGATCGCCCGCTTTGAGACCACCCGCCACGACAAGCGACTGCCAGGCGGTCAAAGCGGTTAAGGGAGTAATAGCCGCTTCAGTGAAACTGAGATTAGCCGGTTTAAGGACAGCCGTTGCTCCGTCAATCACAACAAACTCGGCATATGCATGACCATCGGCAGGCGACAGCACCCCAAAGACTTCGTCGCCCGCTTTGAATCGGCTGCTACGCGATCGGACGACAGTACCACAGTAGTCGCAACCAATGATGGGTTCGTTGAACAAGCCTGTAACCAGCCGGAACGCACCTTTTCGCACGACTACATCCACCGGATTGACCGACGACGCCCGGTTTCGAATCAGAACCTGCCCTTCTTCCGGTTTGGGCGTATCAACCGCTTTAATCACGAACTGATCGGGCGAACCATAATGCGCTAAGACGGCTGCTCTCATGGCCTGTTTAGTTTATTAACCAAGTCAGGCAACTAACAGCAAGGCTAATTGCATGACCTGATTGTTATACCATTTACCTAGTCAAGCCGAACACTGATATCTCCGCAGAATGTGTGGCCCGGTGCCAGCGCGACCAGTCCTTCACCGTTGTTGAAGGCATCGACGTTGGCCGTCAGCGCTTCGATGGCTACGCTCTCCCGACGGGGTGGCGTGTAGCAAACCAGGTAGTTCAATTTCCCCGGTCCCGTTTGCTGCCGAACGACAATGCTCGCATCCGCAGCATCCGAACGCAAGCTGGTTTCGACAAATCCCTCCTCGTTTGGTTTTAGCTCGTAAGCGTTATCGAGCTGAACATTGGCCAGCGGCAGTGGTCCTTTCTCCCGAAGCTCCTCCCGACCGGTTGGAATCATTGTTTTCTGATCAAGCACGATCGGTGCCCGATCGGCCATCGTAATCGTCAGTGTGTCGACAGACTGACCGTTGAACGTAAAATAGGGATGCCAGCCGAAGGCTACCGGGCACGTACGCGACCCCGTATTGAGGGCTTCGTACGTCAGGTGCATCGTTGTCGGTCCGGCCGTTTTGCGCAGCGAGTACGTCACGGTAAAATCAAACGGGAAGGGATACCCAACCACATCACCTTTGTTCTGGTACCGAATCGTCAGGCAGGCTTCCGTTGACGTAACCTCTTTATTAATAACCTCGAACGGTTTGTCGTTGACGAATCCGTGAATGGAGTTGTCGCGATTCAGCTCGTTGAGCCGGAGCGCATATGCTTCGCCTTCAAAGCGATAAGTGCCGTACTTGATCCGGCTCGGATACGGAAACATCAACGCGCTGGCGTACGACTCATCAGCAATCATACCTTCCAGCGAAATCGGTGCGTAAAGAATAGGAATCAGTTTCTCGTCCTTCCGCAGCGCCAGCCGCCGTACGATGCCGCCGTAGCCCGGTACGATAGTCATATATTCGCCCGTTTCGGTATCGGCAATGGTATATTCGAGAATAGGATCGTGCTGATCGGGTAGCACACCAAACGGTTCTGACGTGATTGTGTAGGCCATACGGCTATTTTCAGGTAGTGTTACGCGAAAATAAGCCATTCCGAACCGCTTTTGTTTGATAAAGCCCAGTCGATTGACCCTATAGTTCGCCTTCGACGCCTAAACCGAAGAGCGCAAAGTCGTACCGCACCGGATCGGCCGGATCGAGTTCACGCAGCGTGTTGGTCAACCGCAGGGCGGTTTTCCAGTCGGGCGGGGCGGGTTTATCGTCGCGGCTTTCGAGCAGACCAAGCCGATGAGCCACCCGGTTGACGTGGACGTCAATGGGAATGACAAGCTGACTGGGTTTGAGCCGTGTCCACAAGCCGAAATCGACCCCACGATCGTCCTGACGAATCATCCAGCGCAGAAACATCAGCAGTCGTTTGCACGATGAGTTGCGGGCCGGGGTAGCAATGTGTTTACGGGTACGGGTTGGAAAATACTCGCTTTCAGCGCAGAACCGGTCGTGGAAGGCCATTAGCGCAGGGCCAACGTCGGTCGCGTTTGAGTCAACACCGTCGACAAAGGCGTCTTCCAGCGACGTGTGCTGCTGGTAGTATTCCCGAAAAAAGTGAATAAAGTATAAGGCGTCGGTCGCATTGAAGGTGCGGTGTTTGAACGCCAGAAACCGTTTTAGATCTAGCTCCTGATGCGAGCGAATAAATTCATAAGGTGCCCCATCCATCAGGTCAATTAGCTCAGCGGCTTTGCGCAGAATGACCGGTCGCTGCCCCCAGGCCAGCACCGCCGACCAGAAGCCCATGATCTCAATGTCCTGCCGGGTCGTGAATAAATGCGGGATGGAAACCGGGTCACGCTCGATAAACGGTGGCCTGTT
>JAKONH010000073.1 GCA_022702045.1 Spirosomataceae bacterium | reverse complement strand
ATGATGCCTTTGCGGTTGATGATTTCGTCGGCGCTGGCTGACGTAGGACCGTTGGCACCTTCCACAATCATCCGGGCCTGAATCGACTCGGCATTATCGTCGGTGATCACGTCTTCCTTAGCCGCCGGAACCAGCACGTCGACCGGAAGGGACAACAGTTCTTCGTTAGAGATCGGTTCGGCACCCGTAAAGCCTTCCAGCGATCCCCGGTTGTTGTTACGATAAGCCACAGCCGCCGTTATATCGATACCGTTCTCATTGTAATACCCGCCCGAAATGTCGCTGACCGCTACGACTGAAACACCCCGTTCGTGTAGCAATTCGGCCGCAAATGAACCCACGTTACCAAAGCCCTGAATAGCCGCCGTCGACCGGTACGGGTTCATGCGAAGCTTATCCATCGCAGCCAGTGCGGCTACCGTAACGCCCCGGCCAGTCGCTTCCGTACGACCCAGTGAACCGCCCAGTACCAGCGGCTTACCCGTGACAACGCTGTTTACGGTCATCCCTTTCGCTTTCGAGTACTCGTCAACGATCCAGGCCATTTCGCGTGGGCCTGTTCCCATGTCCGGGGCCGGAATGTCGCGATCCGGACCAAACACGTCGAGCATACTGACGGTGTACTGCCGGATCAGTCGCTCGATTTCACCGGCCGACATCTCCCGGGGATTGCAGGCAATTCCTCCTTTGGCACCGCCATAGGGAATGTCGACAACAGCGCACTTCCAGGTCATCCAGGCCGCCAGTGCCCGAACTTCATCGAGGTGCACGGCCGGATCGAGCCGAATACCCCCCTTTGCCGGTCCTAAGATGTTGGAGTGAATGACGCGATACCCCTCGAATACCCGAATGCTGCCGTTATCCATCGTGACGGGTAAACCGACGATTACCTGCCGGGCCGGTACCTTAAGAATATCATACATTTCATCGGAAATGCCGACCATGCGGGCTGCCGCATCGAAACGCGACATCATTGATTCAAGAGGATTCTCTTTGTCTTTTATAGGAGCAGGTTCTATATACGCCATGGCTATTACTTTACTGATATCAACCAGTTTTTTAGTGAAGTGTCAGGTAAACTTACGAAAAGCCGCAATATGTTACGAAAGCCCTATTTTTTCTGAGATTAATATAAAATAAAAGAGTAGTTATAAATAATCCCTGTTCGGACTCTTACCAAACAGGATTCTATTCGCAGCCGGAAGACCAAATAAAAATCGGTATTACGGCTATTTTACCAATGAGTAAAATAATTGCCATTGTAGTAAGTTCTCTGCAATCTGATTGAAAATCAACTACAAATGCACTAATTTTGCGCCTTCTGATAGAACAAAAAGTTATCACGGCAGTCTGCTATGATCCAGGAAGAAAAGAAACGGTACTCAGAAGAAGACCTCAAAGAGTTTGAAGAACTCATCGGTCAGAAACTGGAAGCCACGCGTAGCGAACTTAACTACATTAAGGAGACGCTGAGTAAACGCAATGACAGCGGCACAGATAACACATCGGGCAACTCAAAACTGCTGGAAGATGGTGCTGACACCAGCGAACGTGAAAACCTGAGCCAGCTCGCAGCACGCCTGCAAAAATTCACGCAGCAGCTTGACGCAGCCATGGTTCGAATCAAAAATGGCACGTACGGTATTTGTAAAGACACCGGTAAACTAATTCCGAAGGAGCGGCTGCGTGCAGTTCCGCACACACAACAGACCATCGAAGCCAAGTTACGCCAGTCGCGTTAAGACGCAGTCGCGTTCGACATACATAGTAAGGAAGGCTGTCTGCGGGCAGCCTTTTTTCGTGCATGACATTTTTGGTAACGATTATAACCACCCACAAACAAAATCAGCCTTTTTTAGTAGATAGAGAGAAACAAAATCCTAAAGCCATGCTAGAACACCTCGAAGAGATTCGGGAAAATATATTCCGCTATCTGGAAGCACGGATCGAGTTGTTTACGCTCGAGACTCGCTCGAAGATTGAGGAAGGCGTCGTTGTCGGTATTCACGCAATCGTACTCGCCCTGCTGGGTACGATGACGCTAATTTTTCTGTTCTGTCTGTTAGCCGCTTATCTAAACGAAGTACTCGATAGTCGGTACTTAGGCTTTCTGATCGTGGCTGGGTTCTTCCTTGTCACAACTTTGATCTGGGCAGCCGCCAAAGAGTCGATGAAAAGCCGAATACGGGTCGTTGCGTACAGTGCAATAAAAAAGAACCAGGAAAAGAAAGTCGAAGAAAAAAAGGAAATTATCAACGACCTGATGGAAAAGACAAGCGGACCAACGTCTACTTTGTAAACGCATCAGATTGCTGTAGTGTAGTCAAAGCCAACATACGTACGTGAAATCATAGTAACATGGAAGACCCAAAAGTGCCATTTTCCGACACCACCGCTCGCCGGGCTCAACTGATGGCCGCTACAGAGCGGTTCAAAACATCGATATCTGATAGTGTTGACGAGATTAAAGGTGACGCGTCTGAGGTCAGCAAAACCGCTGCGCTTGTTGCCGGCGTCAGTTTAGCCGTATATTTGGTAGTAAATGCGATTCTTCCCAAGTCGGCTGAATACCGTTACGCTGAAAAATACGGGGAGCCGGATGAGGACGATTACGATGAATACGGTGAACTGGTCGTGCCTGCTGGTAAGCGTAAAAAAGAAGCCCAAAAAACGGGAGCGCTTAGTGGTATGGTTAGCGGCTTGCTGACAACGGTGGTTACCAACATTGCTCGTCAACAGCTAACCAGCTTCGTCGATCGTATTCGCCAGAACAATGCGCTTACCCCAACTGTAAAGCATTCGGGTGAACGTCAATACGGAACGAAGACACCCCACGAACATACTGACTACTCTACAAACGCGTAGAGTAGCCGGTCAAAAGTCATTAGCTGTTCTGTTCGACCCTGACAAGGTCGAACAGGACGGTTTGTCAGATCTATTGATTCGGATAATCGACCACCCGGTCGATCTTTTTCTGGTCGGCGGTAGTCTCGTCGTCGACTACGTACATCGGGAGGTCATCGACACGCTTCGCCGTCACCGCGACACTCCAATCGTCTTATTTCCGGGAAATCCACTACATATCGATCCGACAGCCGATGCAGTGTTGCTGTTGTCGCTTATTTCCGGCCGGAATGCCGACTTCCTGATTGGTCAGCACGTAGTTGCCGCACCGATGCTGCGGAAAAGCGGTCTGGAAATCATGCCAACCGGTTATATGCTAGTTGACAGTGGCGCACAAACAACGGTGTCTTATATCAGTGGGACAATGCCCATACCCAGCAATAAGCCGGATGTAGCGGCCTGTACAGCTATGGCCGGGGAGATGCTGGGTATGAAGCTCATGTACCTGGATGCAGGCAGTGGCGCGCAGCGACCTGTACCGATCGACATGATTGCGGCAGTCAACCGGGTGATCGACGTACCACTAATTGTCGGCGGGGGTATAGATTCTGCTGAGAAAGCTCGTCAGGCGCTTAAGGCAGGTGCCGATATGCTGGTTGTCGGAAACGGTATCGAGCGCAACCCGGACTTGCTGCCTGAATTATGTGCCGTTATGCAGGAAATCAACCAATCCGTATTGCAGGACTAATTTATGAACTGGTTTCGTACGACACTGCTGTGCGCTATGACGCTGACTGGCGTACTGGTGGCAAAACCCGGACAGGCACAGACCCGGGCGGGCAAGGTATACACGGTAGCTGAACGGGCTCCCGAATTTCCTGGTGGAAAAGCCGCGTTGAGCCGGTATTTGGCCGCTAATATTCGCTATCCGAATTCACTTATCCGAAAGAATGTGAGTACCGGTCCGGTTTCCGCCCGGTTCATCATCGACGAAACAGGGCAAGTATCCGATGTTCGGGTTCAAATAAAGCCACTTGGCGAAAAGAATCGAAAAGGCATGGAAGAATACATGGCTACGATCATTACGGCGGTGGAAAAGATGCCCCGCTGGCAGCCGGGTCTGGTCAATGACAAGCCCGTACCCGTGTTCTACACGCTGCCGGTGGAGATTAGTATGAAGTAGGATTTAGCAGAAAGACTAGACTGATAGAAGAAAGAGGTAAGATGAAAGACTGGTTTGCGCCAGTGCTCTTTCATCTTACCTCTTTTCTCTTTCTTCTCGTTCAGGCTATACGTTCATCAGCGATTCGCGCCGACGCATTTTGCCCGCTGGAATGCCAAACATCATTTTGAAGCGACGGCAGAAGTAAGCTGTGTCTTTATAACCTACTTCGGCACCGATCGCACGGATGCTCTTCTTGCTGGTACGTAGCAGACCGACGGCCGCTTCCATGCGCTGGTATTCGATATAATCCTGCGGGTTTATACCCGTCAGCATCTTGAAGTACTGCCCTACGTAATCTTCCGACACGTTGGCTACGTTCGCCAATACCTTGTTCGACAGGTCGCCACCGAGATTATCTTTGATGTAGGCGAAAATATCGATCAGGCGCGGATCTTTGAAGTACGTACTATTGGTCACCAGCTGCTCAACGAACAGGTGATTTTTCAGGATGTACCGCACGACCTCAATGACGATCTCTTCCGTCTTGATCTTGATGATCCTACCCTTCCCGGCCAGATCGTTCATGTCTTCGGCCAGAATCTGATCAATTGTGTTGGCCAGACCTTCCTCACGCTTGATGATGAACGGGGGAACGTCGAGCGAGTTAAAGAAATTGACCGAGTCGAATACTTTGGCTTCAAATGATACGAAACCAAACGAGTTAGGCAGGTGCCCAATCAGACGGGGATCGTGGTTGCCTTCCCAGTACGATTCACGGTGGGTCATGAACTCTTCGTTCGAAACCACTTTCGGGTTACTGGGATCGCCGTACGTAACCGTTACGTGTTTGCCGCCGGGAATGAACAACATGTCACCCACGTCGACCTTGATTCGCTCTTCACCGATCGATACTTCGCCGTTGTAGAGAATCAGCAATGTGTTCTCTACGTCATAGAAATTCTTGATCGTGATGGGCTGAAGGATACGAATGTTGCGGGCCTTAATGAATTTGACCCCCAGCGATTCGATAATTTTATTGTAGTCTTCCATAGCCGAAGAAGTGTGTCCTAGAATCCGGTTGCGCTGTAAAGTTGCACAAATCTAATAATTTGTACAAAACTAATATAGCTATAAAAGTTTCAGGAAAAAATAAAAAAGGGTGCATATTCATATTGAATACGCACCCCACCTGTAGAAAATACTATTTTGGCCAAAAAAAAACTAGCGAATCAATTCACGAGCAATCACCAGTTTTTGGATTTCTGATGTACCCTCGTAGATCTGCGTAATTTTAGCGTCCCGCATCAGTCGCTCAACGTGAAACTCCTTCACGTAGCCGTAGCCGCCGTGAATTTGTACGGCTTCCGTAGTGGCCCACATCGCTACGTCAGACGCAAAGAGCTTGGCCATCGCAGCCGCCTGTACAAAATCTTTATGCTCGTCTTTGAGTCGGGCTGCTTTGTACACCAGCAGTCGGGCTGCTTCGATCTTCGTCGCCATTTCGGCTAGCTTGAACTGAATCGCCTGATGATCGAAAATTTGTTTGCCAAATGCTTTCCGTTCCTGACTGTACTTCAGGGCTAGTTCGTACGCGCCCGCTGCGATCCCCAGCGCCTGAGCCGCAATGCCAATACGACCACCGTTGAGCGTAGCCATTGCAAACCGGAATCCGAAGCCATCCTCTCCAATACGGTTTTCCTTGGGGACTTTTACATCTGAAAACAGCAGCGAGTGCGTATCCGACGCGCGAATGCCCATTTTATCCTCCTTCTTCCCCACGATAAAACCAGGTGCTCCTTTTTCGACGATCAGACAGTTTATACCCCGGTGCTTTTTCCCCCGATCGGTTTGGGCGATGACCAGGCAGACGTTCGATGAGTTACCGTTCGTGATCCAGTTTTTGGTGCCGTTGAGCAGGTAGTGGTCGCCTTTTTCCTCGGCCGTAGTAGCCTGCGATGTCGCGTCAGAACCGGCCTCCGGCTCCGACAGACAAAAAGCGCCAAGTTGCTCACCGCTTGCCAGTCGGGTCAGGTACTGCTGTTTCTGCTCTTCGGTGCCGTATGCTTCCAGCCCGTAGCAGACCAGCGAATTATTAACCGACATGATGACCGAGCACGACGCATCGATTTTGGAGATTTCCTCCATCGCCAGCACGTACGAAACCGTGTCCAGGCCGCTACCACCATACTCGGGTGATACCATCATGCCGAGAAAGCCGAGTTCGCCCATGCGCTTTACCTGCTCCGCCGGAAAACGGGCTTCATTGTCGCGCTCGACTATGCCGGGAAGGAGTTCGGTCTGCGCAAAATCGCGGGCTGCTTCCTGCACGGCCCGGTGCTCTTCGGATAAATTGAAATTGAGTCCCTGTAAGTCAAGCGTTGCCGTTGCCATCCTTTTTGATGATGAAGTATGCTGCTAAATAATAGGGTAAAGGTAAGAAATAGTTGTAATAATAGTATGCAAGCATACTACTCGAACAGCAGTACGATCAACTCAGCTACACAGGAAGGTTTGGTTTCCCCGTCGACCTCGAACACGCATTCGATAATAGCCCGTAAGCCGGGGTGGTCGGGATCGTTGGCCGGTTGCGGTTCAACGTGATGGAGCCAGGCTTTCATGCGCAACTGACTGCCAACTGGGACGGCATTGGTAAACCGAATCTTATTCGCTCCGTAGTTAATCGCCATCTTTACTGAGTTAACCGAATAGATCTCGGCCAACAGGCGAGGGGCTAGCGAAAGCGTTAGAAAGCCGTGGGCGATAGCCGTCTGATAAGGCGATTCACGGGATGCTCGGTCGGGGTCGGTATGAATCCATTGATGGTCACCGGTGGCTTCGGCAAACTGATTGACCATCTCCTGCGTAATAGAGATATACGAGGTTTCGCCCAGCGGTTGTCCGGCATGGGCCGTAAATTCGGCCAGATTGGCAAAGGTCTGCATGAAGAAAAAAGTTTTTGTGTACCGTTAAGAATGAATGACCAACCCGTTACGCAGCTTTTCTACTTTAGACGTCAGCAGTTGGCTTACCAGCGATTAGGAACTGGTCCACGGATTGCGTTGGCGTTTCACGGCTTTGGGCAAACCAGTGGAGTATATGCGCCGTTGGCCGCTGCGCTTGGTGATGTATATACCATCTATGCCATTGATCTGTTTTTACACGGCGGTAGTAAACGAGCTGATTCGACTCATCTGGCAAAAGAGGACTGGTGCGATTGTATCGATGCGTTTCTGACCGGGCAACAGATCGACCGTTTTACAGTGATGGGCTACAGTCTGGGTGGGCGCTTTGCGCTGGTGCTGGCGGAGTACTTTGCGTCGCGACTGGACGCGCTCGTTCTAATGGCGCCAGACAGTATTCGGTTTAGTTATTGGTATGGTCTGGCGACTCAGTCGACGGTTGGACGTTCCGTGTTTGGGCTTGCCATGCGGCATCTGCCAGTGCTGCATCGGGTCGGACAGGCGCTGGTCAGGTTACAATTGCTTCGACCGTCACTGCTGCGGTTTGCGGAAGTATCGCTTTCAACACCTGAACAGCGGCAACTCGTGTATGACGCGTGGATACAGTTTCGCCAAATCAAGCCCGATTTATTGCGTATTGCTCACGACTTAACGCGGCATAAAGTACCAATTCAACTGATTGTCGGTAGTTACGACCAAATCGTTCCCGCTACCTATCTGCTGCCGCTAACCCGTCTACTTACTCAGTACACGTTGACGCAGTTGCCAACAGGTCATAACCGATTGATCGACAAAAGTGCCGCTGTGTTGAAAGTTCATCCCTGACTAGTAGGTGGCCGGTACCGTGAGGCCTTTATTTGAGAGTCTTCTGCACTACCCGCCACAGTCCCAGTATGGATACCAGAATTAGGGCGATGATGATGATTTGTCCCCATATACCCTGCTGTGGATTTTCGAGCAGCGTTCGAATTTCGCGGGCTTCGTGACCGGTGAAAATGGCCAGAAGCGTGCGGGGGAGCATGCCCAGGAAGCCACCCAGCAAAATATTTTTCAGGCTGGCTCCTGATAAGGCGAACAGCAGGTTGGTCAGGCCGAACGGGAGGATAGGCGACAGTTTAGCGAAGAAAATGACTTCCAACTCTTTGTCGCGGATACGATCGAGTACCGATTGCGCCTTAGGTTGCCGACGTAAAAAGCGTAAAAACTGATCGTGGTTGAGCCAACGGACAAGCAGGTTGATGAACAGAATGCCGCCAAAATTGACGATGACCAGGGGTATCACAGCCTCCCAGCCCAGAAAGTAACCGAAAATCAGCGCCAGGATGGTGGGTGGTGTTAATCCGGCGGATGTCAGCGTGCAGATAACCGTAATGAGAAACCAGGCCCAACCGTTGAAGGTGTTGACAAGCGATTCATAGGCAATGGCATAATAGGTCAGCACCGACGTAAAAACGATCGGTAACACCGATAAGACGACGCCCATCAGGGCCGGTCCTGTAATTTTCTGTAGGATGGCTTTGTTCACTGTGTAGCTAACCCGGAAACAGGTATAGGAGTTTTCTACCTTTGCTTATGAACTTTGCAACAAAAGCCATCCATGCCGGTGTTGAGCCGGACCCAACGACGGGGGCTATCATGACCCCGATTTATCAGACGTCGACATTCGTGCAGGAGTCGCCGGGCAAACACAAGGGCTATGAATACGCCCGGACGCAGAACCCGACGCGTACAGCACTGCAAAACAACTTGGCCGCCCTTGAAAACGGGCGTTATGGCATTTGCTACGCATCCGGGCTCGCTGCGACGGATGCTATCCTGAAACTGTACCGGCCCGGCGACGAGATTGTCGTCAGTAGTGATCTTTATGGGGGGACCTATCGGATCATGACGCGTGTTTTTCAGGAGTTTGGTCTACGGTTTCGCTTTGTCGATCTGGCCAACCCGACGCAACTGGAATCAGCACTGACACCCGCCACAAAAATGGTCTGGATCGAGACGCCGACAAACCCGCTTATGCGACTGGTCGATATCGCTACGATTGCTACGATCACCAAAGCGCGAGGCATTCAACTGGTGGTTGATAATACATTTGCATCGCCTTACCTGCAGAATCCGCTCGATCTGGGTGCTGATATTGTTGTGCACTCGGCTACGAAATACCTCGGTGGTCATTCCGATACGGTGATGGGCGCGATTATCTTGAACGACGACGAAACGGCACAAAAACTAGCGTTTATTCAAAACGCGTGCGGAGCCGTGCCGGGCCCACAGGATTGTTTTCTGGTACTGCGCGGCATCAAGACCTTACACGTTCGGATGCAGCGGCACTGTGAAAACGCAATGGCTGTCGCTCATTATCTGAAGCAGCATTCCAAGGTTGCCCATGTTTATTACCCCGGCCTGAGTGATCATCCGGGTCACGAGCTGGCTAAACGGCAGATGCGGGACTTTGGTGGTATGCTGTCGTTTGAACTCAAAGGCGACTCACTGAACGAGGCTGTTCGGGTCATGGAACGTATTCGGGTGTTTTCACTGGCTGAATCGTTAGGTGGGGTTGAGTCATTGTGTACGCATCCGGCCAGTATGACGCACGCCAGTATCCCGAAAGAAGAACGCCTGAAGAACGGGCTGCGCGATACGCTGATCCGGTTAAGCGTAGGGATTGAAGACAGACAGGATTTGATCGCTGATCTGGCGCAGGCCATTGGTTGATAAAATCGCCATTCATGGTATGAAAATATCAGTTTATGGTACGAATGAAACGGATTATATAAAAAGAATGTAACCTAGTGACAGTCAATGAGTCTAACATCCCGTAACGCCACCAGGAAGATATAGTCGGCATAACAAGTGTATAAGTATACATGTACGTGTTGGGTGTAGATTATGATCATGTTAGCATACAGGCGCTCCCGCCAGGTATCATAATTGGTCAGATACGCTGAAAATCACTATATTGTCCGCCGGGATAGTCAATTAGTAAAGTCAATAGCTGTAAACGTTCCCATCCACTAATTCACCGTAACGATGATTTCAAAGAAAGCGAAGTATGCTATAAAAGCGCTGAAGGTACTTACCGAAGAATATGGCAAAGGCCCTGTACTGATCTCATATATTTCAGCACGGGAGAATATTCCAAAGAAGTTCTTGGAAGCCATATTGCTTGAACTTCGCAATCACGGTATTCTTCAAAGTCAGAAAGGAAAAGGGGGCGGCTATTTGTTGCGTGTCGATCCGGGTCGGGTCAATCTAGCACAGGTGCTTCGCGTAATCGACGGACCTATTGCACCGACGCCCTGCGTCTCGTTTAACTTCTACGTTCGCTGCGACGACTGTACCGACGAGGTAACTTGCGCGCTGAAGCCGATTATGGAACAGGTACGCGATGCCAACCTGAGCGTTTACGAAAACACAACGCTGCTCAGCTTTGCTAGTAAACCAGCTACCGAAACCACCGACGACAAAGATGGGGCGGCCGGACATACGGTTGGGCAGTTTGAGGATTACGCAGCTGCGTAATCCTCAAACTGCCTAAAACAATTAAGTGGCCCACTCTCAAAGTGGGCCGCTTAATTGTTTTAGAATAGACCAATAAATGCTAGGCCTTAACTTTTACTGGTATCCAAATTTCTTCTTCAGAATCTGGACTGTTGTTTTTGTACCTGCTTCCCAGTACTTCGAAGTGCGGTCGATTGTCCAGTCTATAATCTGAGCCTGGTAGCCACTCGCCCAAGATGTATTGAAAAATAGTGCTGTCAGTACTTAACCCTTTATAATTGAAGACTGCGTAGAGCCCACAGTTAAGCGTAAAGGGTTCCATCCCATCTGGAACTGCATCAAAATTGACCACTTCGACAGCTGCCCATTTGTCAAACTGGTTGGCAGGATTGAAACCTGTAAAATGGGTTGAACTGTAGACTGTCATAGAGATAAGTTCATCTGATGTACGCTCTATCTCATTTTGCCTGGGCATAAAGCGTTGCCAAAGCTGCTCTGCTTTATAGTCTATAAAACTCATTGTCAGTCTACAACCAACAAGCTTTTTTTCGCCTGATGTTCGTAATATGGGGCGCATAGATAACCTATTCAGATATGCATCGCTATGGCCCTATTCCTGCGGCTGATGCTCTTTCCGCAGTAAGTCGTTGACCGTCTTGACGGGGTTGAACGTAATCAGCGGTACCTCTACAAAAATCGTGTTCCAGTCGGCCATGGCGCCGTTCCACAGGCCGGGAAGCTCCTGGGCCTTTAGGTCTTTGCCATCTTTCGACTTCGCCGTGATGAAGCCAGTCAGTGGGTCGCGGAAGTCGGGCAGGTTGTATTTTTTGCCGTGACTGTCTTTTACGCCACAAACCAGATCAACGGGATTGAAGTGGGTTGCCATATCGAAGATTGTCTTCTGCTCCTCATCGGTCAGATCGATTTGCGCTGACTCAACAACTTGCAGCGACACGGAACCGTCGGCGTTGCGCGCCCAGAACGGACCACCGCCTGGTTCGCCCACGTTCTTCACCATGCCGCACACGCGCACGGGCCGATCCAGTTTGCCCCGTAAATAGTCAAGCTTCTGCGCCTTTGTCCACGAATCGTAAGCTGCCGGAGGCTGCGTAAACAGGGTACGACGTAGTAGTTCGTCAGCTTCGGCGATATACCCATCGCTTACGTCGCTGGCATCGAGCAGCGATTGCAGGCGGCCAATCTGCTGTTGTGCGTCAAGTAGTACAGCACCGATCACTTTTTTGTAGGTGACGGTCTGCTCCTTGATTTCATCCGGTACAACGTTGTCGATGTTTTTGATGAAAATGATATCGGCATCGATGTCGTTCAGGTTCTCGATCAGCGCACCGTGACCCGCCGGTCGGAACAATAATGATTCGTTGGCATTGCGGAACGGTGTATTGTCCATATTTACCGAGATCGTATCCGTCGCTTTTTTCTGTTCGGAGAACGAAACGTCGAATGTCACGCCAAGCCAGGCTTCGTAATCGGCTTTGTTGTCGGCGATCAGCTTTTCGAACCGGTCGCGGTGTTCGGGCGATACCGTAAAGTGAATCCGGACAACACCATTCGAATTTGCGTAGGCCGCGCCTTCCACCAGGTGTTCTTCAACCGGCGTGCGGGGCCCGTCGGCGTACTTGTGAAATTCAAGCAGCCCCTTCGGCAGGTTGCCGTAGTCGAGACCGGGGGTAGCCAGTAAATAGCGTAGCACCGTCGCACGGTCGGCTGCGACAGCGTCATCCAAGTCTTTTCCATCCGCTTTCATGACCGCTTTCAGATCGTCGTAGAACGCGAAATCCGTCAGCCGGACGAAAAACTCGTCCACCGACTTATCGGACTTACCATCCAGCGCAGCAAACAGCGACTTGAACATACGGGTGGCTGCTCCTGAGGCTGGCACAAACTTTACCAGGCTCCGCTCGCCAGCGGCCTGATCGAACTGATGCAGGTAGTGGTTTAGCTTGTCTTCGCTGACGCGGATGATACCGTCATCGACCGTTGCCGCCCGAATAACGTTGAGGTACGGGAAACCGTCGATAAAATGTTGAATCTGCTGATTAATCTGGTCAAGGGGAATGCCCTGCGAGTCAATTTGGGCGTGGTCCTGTTGGGAAAAAGACATAACAATGTACGGGAAAAATAGAAGGCTTAACCTGAGTGGCAAATTGCGGATTTCGGCAGCACCACGCAAACGAATACTAAATAGCTTACTAGCCGGGTAATCTACTGCCAGCGTTCTTCAATCGCTTCCAGCGTCATGCCTTTCGTTTCAAAAACAAGGAAGCGCGTGAACAACAGACCGAACAGTACCACGCCGGTATAGATCATGAAAATACCCCCGTTGTTGCCCAGCGACGTGGCTGCCATAATCGGAAACGTAAAGCTGACCCAGAAATCGAAAAACCAGTGATAGAAGCTGCCCAGACTGGTGGCAAAGCCCCGAATGCGGAGCGGATACACTTCGGCGATTAACAGCCAGCCCATGGGACCAAGGCTGATGGCAAAGAACACGATGTATACATATACGCCACCAACTGACAGTAATTTTAGCAAATCGGGGCTAATTGATTCCCGGAAATAAAAGGCGGCCGCAATGGTTGCCAGCGAAATCGCTGTACCCGTCAGGCCGACGTACAGAATGGGTTTACGCCCCCACTGATCGAGAAAGCGCACGGCAATGAGCGTACTGATTGTATTAACGACACCGACACCCACCGTGGCCATGATCGACGTTGTGCTGGAGCCGAAACCGGCCATGCCGAAGATGCGGGTCGAGTAATAAATGACGGCGTTGATCCCCGAGAATTGCTGGATAAAGAAAATGCCGATACCGATCAGCAGGGGAATGCGCAGCCGGGCGGAGAACAGTTCGCGCCAGTCGACTTTGCGGTTGCTCTCGTCACGCACCGTTTGCGCAATCTGAGTCAGTTCCTGATCGACAGCTTTAGCTTCGTGCAGACGCGAAAGTACGGTACGGGCTTCTGCCGAACGGCCCTTGCTCAACAGCCAGCGAGGGCTTTCCGGAACGAAAAACATGCCGGCCAACAGCAGAGCCGCTGGAATGAAGCCCGCCCAGAACATCAGCCGCCAGCTGTTTTCGTAGTCAGCAAAGGCATACCCGCACAGGTACGAAATGAGAATGCCGAGTGTAATGGCCAGCTGGAAGAATGTTACCAACCGACCCCGGATGTTGCTGGGGGCAATCTCGGCCAAGTAAAGCGGTACGGAGAATGACACGATACCAATTGCTAGTCCTAGGAATAACCGACCAGCGATCAACATGCCCGGCGACGTAGCCAATGCGGCAATGGCCGATCCAACGACGAAAATAACGGCCGCCAGTATATTGATGCGTTTGCGCCCCAGTCCGTCGGCGAGTCGACCGCTTAGTAGTGATCCAGCCATACCGCCGGCCAGCACGGCCCCCACGACCCAGCCCTCGGCCGTTTCGGATAGGTTCCATTCTTGTTTGATAAAGGGGAGAGCAACGTTGATAACGCCCGTGTCGAAGCCAAATAACAGGCCGCCCGTGGCCGCTATGGCCGCGATGACATAGGTAAGCAGGAGTTTCCTGTCCATTGTAGTACGTAAAAAAGATTCATAGGTTATAAGAAGTGCGTCAGACGCCCGACAAATATAGTCGAATGACTGCCCGGCGCAAGCGCATGAACTGGCTTCCTACAACAGGGTAAAGGTGTCGGCATCGAGATTGGCCGGAAAGGCCTGTCGGAATGCGTTTAGCTCATCGAGCGACAGGGTTTGCTGGTACGCTATGGGTTTCCCGGTCTGTTGAAACAGTACCTCACCTTTGAAATTGATCAGCGCTGAATCGCCTGAATAGGCATGTCCATTCCCATCAGTTCCTACGCGGTTGACACCGGCGACATAACATAGGTTTTCGATGGCCCGCGCCTGCAGCAGAACGTTCCAGGCATGACGACGGACGGCGGGCCAGTTGGCAACGTACAGCAGCAAATCGTACGCAAACGGTTCGTCGGTACCGCTCACGTTACGGCTAAATACCGGAAACCGCAGGTCGTAGCAGATCAGCGGGCAGATGCGCCAGCCTTTCCACGTTTTAATGATACGCTGTTGCCCGGCCGTGTAAATGCCGTCTTCGCCGGCCATCCGAAACAAATGGCGCTTGTCGTACACATCGTACTGCCCATCAGGCTGCATCCAGATGAGCCGATTGGCGTACTGCATTCCCAATGGACCAGTTTCCCGTACCACGTAACTGCCCGTCACGACGGCTCCCGTTTGAGCTGCCATTTGTCTGAGCCAGCGCAACGTCGTCAGGTTCGCGGGTTCAGCAACAGCGGGGGCATCCATTGTGAAGCCTGTCGTGAACATTTCGGGTAGCACAATCAGGTCGGTCGACTGAGGCAGGGCCGCGATTTGCTCCTCCAGCATAGCCCGGTTGGCAATGGGATCATGCCAGTAAAGTTCGGTTTGTAGAAGGGTAATGTTCATAACAGGCCGATCGCATGAAGAATACAGGTTCTGCAAAAGTACCTGTCTTGAGCAGCATCCCGCAGTTTGTCATGAATATTCGTTTATACTGAGCCGAACAGCCAGATGCGACACGGAACGGGTAGGAACAGTAGAAACCGACAGTTTAACGTTTATTTACACAATACGTTACTTACTCTTGGCAAACTCAATGGTTAGTCGATTCGCTGCTGCCTGCCTACTTACCGGCTCGGCATTACTCAGTACTTATGCGCAAACGCCGAACACACTTTCGGCGCAGGAAAAGAAAGCGGGTTGGCAACTGCTATTCGACGGGCGCGATCTGAAAGGCTGGCACCGCTACAATGGAAAAGGTACACCCACGTCTTGGAAGGTAGAACAGGGCGCATTACACCTTGATGTACCAAAGACGCCCGGCGCCACATCCCGCGATGCCGGTGATATACTGACGGATACGCCAGTAGCAGGCGATTTCGAGTTCAAAGCCGACTTCAAACTTGAACGCTACACCAACAGCGGGGTATTTTTTTTCGTCCAGGAAAGCGCTAAGTACCCCAAAATCTTCGACACTGCGCTGGAGGTTCAGATTGGCGACGATGACCTGTATCAGCGCGACGTAAAGCTGCCGCACCCGCACAACTCGGGCGACCTGTTTGCCATCGCCGATGCGCGTATCAAAGAACCGAAACCGCTCGGAGAATGGAATCAGCTGGAGGTGACGGTGCGGAAGAACAAGCTGGTCGTTATGGTCAACAGCTATACCGTGCAGGAACACGACCTGGTCAGTGCCGACTGGAAACGGCGTGTGGCCGCGAGCAAACTAAATAAAGCCCCACTTGCCGCTGGTAAATTCAACGGCCGTATCGGGCTACAGGATTGGAACACCAGCGTCTGGTTCCGCAACATCAAATTACGGAACCTGTAGTGACGCGATCGGACCGCAATGGCTAATTTACCGGATGTTATTGCGACTAGATGTAGCCTGGACGTCCACGTCCGGGTGCCCGTCAGGGCAACTCGTGCAGGTGAATGCTAACAGGCCGCTTCGCGTCCATGTCCGATGTCCGGGTGGACGTCCAGGCTATATATCTAGACACAAGAAACGGGTTGCCTTATTTTACTTTGGGAACTTCATTCGGTATTCGGCGTCGGTTTTGCCCTTGGTAATGTCGGACAGCTTTTTCTTAATGAGCTGACGGCGGAGCGCCGGTAGGTAGTCGGTAAACAGTTTACCGTCGAGGTGGTCGTATTCGTGCTGAATGATCCGTGCGGCCATACCATCGAACTCTTCCTCATGCTCATTCCAGTCGGTGTCGAAATAGCGGACAACCACGATTTCAGGCCGGAAAATCTCACCACGAATGCCGGGAATACTCAGGCAGCCTTCCTCAAAACCCCAGTCGTCGCCCGCTTCCTCGATGATTTCCGGGTTGATAAACGTCTTTTTAAAGTCGATCAGCGACTGGTCGATGTCTTCTTCTTTTTCGCCTTCGTTGAACGGTTGCCCATCGACCACGAACATGCGGATGCTTTGCCCGATCTGCGGAGCAGCCAAGCCAACGCCCGACGCCTTGTACATGGTTTCGAACATGTCGTCGCTCAGCTTTTTCACGTCGACTGAGCCTTGTTCGATTTCTTTTGCCCGCTTCCGTAAGACCGGATCGCCATAGGCAATTATGGGGAGAATCATGGATTGATGACTGAGTTTCAAACTGATGGTTTACCGTCTGCTTTCCATATACGATTGCAGAATGATCGCGGCACTGATCTTATCGATATTACCCTTGTCGCGCCGGTCTTTCTTCGTGCTACCCCCTGCAATCATAGCCTGAAGGGCCATTACCGACGTAAATCGCTCGTCATGCCAGTGTACCGGAATGGTAGGTAAGGCCTTTTGTAACAGCTCGACAAAGCGCCGGACGCGGGGTGTGTTGTCAGTATCCGTACCGTCGAGCCGCTTGGGCAAGCCAACGATAAAGGCGTCGACTGGCTCACGCTCCACATACGCTTTCAGGTATTGAAGCAACTGGTGCGACGGGACTGTCTCCAGCGCCGATGCGATCAGCTGAAGCGGATCGGTGACGGCAATGCCGGTGCGTTTGGTGCCATAGTCGATAGCAAGGAGTCGGGCCATAAGACGGCAAAGGTACTAAGGATAGCTTGGTTTTAAGTGCTTTGAGCGGCTTATTGGCTGGCCTGCTGCGCCTGCCAGTGTCGTAGATCGGCGGGTGTGTCGAGGTCGATGCCCGCCAGTGGGAACAGAACACTGGTGCTGTCGGATGCGTATTGCTGGATGAGCTTACGGGCACCCGTGTCACCGGTCAGGTTCAGGAATTCACGCCGGTAATGGTTGTCAAACAGGGCTGGTACCCCGAGAATACCATCGGGTTCGGCATAGCGGGATGCAATGATCCCCCGGCCAGTGCTTTGGCGGGTATCGATTAGCCGTTGCAACAGGTCGGCCGTTACATAGGGCTGATCGGTGAGCACAACCAGAAAAGCTTCAGTCGATTCTGCATCCAGGGCGCGTAGGCCGGTCCGGAGCGATGAGGCCATGCCTTCCGCCCAGGTTGGGTTGACAACAGTCGTTATGGCTAGTCCGGTCAGCTCCTTCATGATCCGATCCTGATTGGCGCCCAACACCACGACGACTGGTCCGGCCTGGAGCGCCAGCGCCTGCTGCGCCATACGCCGAACCAGTGATTCGCCGTTGCTTTGAATGAGTTGTTTGGGCTGACCCAGCCGCGCTGATCCGCCGGCCGCCAGAATGATCGTTGCTATCGCCATAATACGTGTTCCTACAGGAAGACCAACATAAACGGTAGACCGGAAGTTGTCTCAATAGACAAAAAACGGATAGCATGGAACACGAAGGACTCGATCATAAGGTAATTGGTATCGGCGTAATCGGCATGGGCGGCTTTGGGCTGTTCGCCATTCAGCAATTTTTACAAACACCCAACACGCGGCTGGTTGCCATCGCCGGTTCAAAACGGGAAGAAGCCATCGCCACCGCCAAGCGATTCGGGGCCGAGCAACTGGCTACGTTGGAGGAGCTGGTCAGCCACCCCGATGTGGACGTGATCTATATTGCTACTCCGCCCTTCCTGCATTACGAACAAAGCAAACTGGCGCTGAACGCCGGAAAACACGTTATCTGCGAGAAGCCGCTGGCCATGAACCCTGAGCAGGGACGCGAAATGCTGGAACTGGCTGCCAGCAAAGGGCTCTTGATGGTGACGAATCTGATGCAGCGATACAACCCCATGTTTGCGCGGGTCAAGCACCTGATTGATAAAAAAATGCTTGGCGAATTTCTGCACGGTTATTTCGAGAACTACGCCGGTGACGAAGGCTTATCGCCCGAACACTGGTTCTGGGATCGCAGTAAGTCAGGCGGTATCTTCATTGAGCACGGCGTTCACTTCTTCGATATGTTTACCGGGTGGCTTGGTGAAGGAAAGGTCATATCTGCACAAATCGTCAAACGGCCTGATAGTAACGATATAGAAGATCAGGTACAGGCAACGGTGGAATACGGTAACGAGGAGACCGGTAAAAAGCTGGTTAACTTCTACCACGGCTTCACGCAGACTGGCCGAATGGATCGGCAGGAAATGCGCCTGCTATTCGAGCGGGGCGACATCACCCTCCATGAATGGGTACCAACCCGGCTGGTTATGCGCTGTGTTGCCGACGAAGAAACGACCCGTGCGCTGATGGATTTATTCCCCGGGGCACAGTTGAACGTTACGGCCAATATCAGTGGCGACGACCGGATGTTGAAAGGACGTCATAAAACATTCGAGGCTTACCAGCAGATTGAATTAAAGTTTGGCTTCGGCGATGAGAAGCAACACATCTATAGTGAACTACTACGGCTGATGTTCCGCGATCAGGCTAGCGCAATACATTATCCCAGTACGCACCGAATCGTTTCCGAACACAACGGACTTGAGTCGCTGATTACGGCGACGGAGGCTGATCAGATGGCGCGGCAACTGTAGTAACGGGTGGGAATAGCTCAATTGATAAAAAATTTTAAAAATATAGTAATTCAGGTACATGCTGTCTGGATACTCGCTTATTTTTTTGCCAACTTTGCTGCCTAACATAACGCTGTACAAAACCGAATATGACTACGGAGTCTCTGGTACTCAACGGTTCCGACGGGCAGGTAGCTGGCTATCCGCCCGCAGGGGGGCCA
>JAKONH010000042.1 GCA_022702045.1 Spirosomataceae bacterium | reverse complement strand
ACACCGTTTATTTTGTTGCATACTAATGTCTAGCGAAACACTGTTTTTTATTGCCTTTGCCGTCTTCGTACTGGTCATCATGGTCCTCGACCTAGGCATTTTCTCGAAGCAAACCAGTCATGTTGTTACGTTCAAAGAAGCCGCTACCTGGAGAGCTGTTTGGGTAGCTCTCTCCCTTGCCTTCTACTTCTTTCTGAAATCGTACGGGTATCTGGTACATGGCATCTTCGACATGGCTCAACTCGAGGCCGTACGAAACAAATATGCCAGCCACGTTTCGCTCGTTCCCGGCAATTTTGACGCCAGTTTGGCCCGCTTTCAAAACAACATGTCGCTGGAGTACATCACCGGCTATCTGGTCGAGTACTCGCTGTCGGCTGACAATATTTTCGTATTTATCCTGATCTTCAATTCGTTTGGTGTACGCGAACGCTACTACAAAAAGATTCTGGTTTGGGGGATTCTAGGAGCCATTGTCCTGCGATTCTTCTTTATTTTCATTGGCTCAGCCTTGATTCAGCGGTTCGAATGGATTCTGTACGTCTTCGGTGCGTTTCTGGTCTATACCGGTCTTCAATTGTTCTTTCAGAAAGATGAAGACGAAAGCATCGATACCAACAATCATCCGGTCGTCAAATTCGCGTCTAAGTACCTCAACATTTATCCGCGTAACGTCAGTGACAACTTCTTTGTGCGGAACAAAGTGAATCACAAGTTGTACGTGACACCGTTGTTTCTGATCGTTATTGTCATTGCGTTTACTGATTTGATTTTTGCTGTCGATTCGATCCCAGCTATCTTTTCGATCACGAAAGACCCGTACATTGTGTTTTTCTCGAACGTCTTCGCCATCATGGGGCTTCGGTCGATGTTTTTCTTCCTGTCGAGCATCATCGAGCAGTTTCGGTTTCTTAAAGTTGGTTTGGCCGTACTACTTACGTTCATCGGCGCAAAGATGCTGGCCGAACCATGGCTGCACGATCTTGGCTTCAAGCCTGTTTATTCATTGTACATCATTGTAGCAATACTGGCGATCAGTGTGCTCGCTTCCTGGCTGATCCCTGAGAAGGCTGAGTCGAAAGTATAACGACTGCCAGTCGCGTCATAACGCTCACTCTATGCTGTGATTATTCCGGTTTCGCTCCCCATTCTCCGGGCTTATCGCCGTCGGCTTACCAACCTTAGTAGCCGGAATCGTTCGCTAGTGTTAAGCAACCTCCCTGGCAGTCAGTTTCTCGACCTGCATGAGTGTGATTTTCTGTTAAATCGCTCGTCATTCAGCCTATTAGAAGACATCATAAGCCGTAGAGCGTCGGTACCGCTCTGTGCAGTGCTTGATGCCCGACAGGAACGCAGCAATCAGGTCAGTCGCAAACTCCGGCTAATCGAACGAACGAACCGATTCATTATCGACGAGCGCGGTGCCGACGATCTATACGTCGGTTGGCCATTTATACGGGGGAAATTGCTCGATGGGACAGTGATTCACGCGCCCCTATTCTTCTTCCCCGTTGCCATCAGTCAGCAGGGTAATCAGTGGCGGTTGACCCGCCGATCAGAGGAGTTGGGTTTTCTGAACCCTACCTTCCTGATCGCCTACGGCCAGTTTAACCGGGTGACACTACCGGATGAACTGGCAGAAAAAGCACTGTCAGACTTCAATCGTGATCCGTTGGTGTTTCGTACACAGGTCTACGAGTGGCTACGCGAAAGTCCCCTGGAGTTGAACTTCAATACCGATCTTTTCGCGGATATGCTGCACTTTTTCGACCGGCAGCCAATACGCGGTTTGGATCAGTTGGAGCGCGCTGGCGAATTGAAACTGTATCCCGAAGCGGTAGTAGGCATTTTCCCGCAGGCGGGCTCGTATCTGTCGCCAGACTACGATGAATTGATTGAGCTGGCCACCAGAGGTCAGTTGCTAATCGATGAGCCGGCTTTGCGCACGGAACCACTACCCGAGAGGCTACTCCATACTCCGTTACCGCTCGATGCTTCGCAGGAAGCCGCTGTTCGCCTGGTTCGGGCCGGCCAATCACTGGTTGTGCAAGGACCGCCGGGTACGGGAAAATCGCAGCTTATCGTCAACCTGATGGCCGATGCCGCAGCCGACGGTCGACGAGTACTGCTGATTTGTCAGAAACGAGCCGCGCTCGATGTGGTACAGACCCGGTTACAGACGGTAGGAATGGGGCCATTTATGGCCCTTGTACACGATTTCCAGGAAGATAGACGCGCCTTGTACGCGCAGATTGCCAGTCAGATTGAGCGTATAGATGACTACCGGCAGCAGAACAACAGCCTGAACGCGGTCTTGCTGGAACGCGACTTCGAACTGGAAAGTCAGCGCATTGATGACGCGGTACAAATGCTTCAGGCGTTTAAAGCGGCCCTCTTCGATACTAGCCTGTTCGGTATTTCGGCCAAGGAGCTTTACCTGACCAGCCGGCTGGATCAGCCAAGTATCGACGTAAGCGCTGTAGCATCCTTGTTCAAGCTGGCTGACGCAACGACTTTTACCGAACGCTTGAGGCAATTGGCGGCTTATCAGGAACGATTACCGACTACCCATTTGTGGGCTGACCGCCGTTCGTTTGCTGAGTTTTCCACCGCCGACCGCCCCCGCGTAGCCAAGGCCGTACAACAGTGGGTCGACTTAGTTCGATCTATACAGGAACAGTTGGTAACAATAAACAACCAGCCGTTGTCACCAACAGATGTGATGTCATGGGCAGCTTATGAAACGGACATACTAGCCGCTATCAACCAACTCGACGCTTTACTATCGACCTCGGTCTGGCACACTGTTGGTCAGTTACGAGCGCAGCAATACCAGACCGACGAGTGGTTATCTGACAAGCAGCTAAACGAGTTAGCGCAGACATGGCAGCGGCTGGAAACCGACGCATTGCCAGAGTCAATTGTAGCGCAGCGCGATTTACCAGTATTTCAGCAACTAGTACACGAAGCCCTTGCCGCACGACCGTCGTGGGTGAAATGGCAATGGTGGCGGTTAAACGGATCTTCTGCTCAAACACTGGACACCGTGTTATCCAACGTTGGGCTAGGATCGTCGGCAAGCGAGCTGCAACATCTCTATAGTCGAGTGTGTAGTGCAATGCGGGTCGGGCAAATCCGGCAGGAAGTATCGCCCTGGCTAGGTCGTCTCTCCCTCCCCATCGTTCCGGCTTCGTTGAATGATCTGGCACAAGCGCGGCAATTATTGACGCATATTGATGCTATTACCCCACTTCATACGCTAGTCGACATAACAGTAGTAACCGCTCAGCAATTGGCTGACAGACTCCGGTTACTTTTACGATTGTCAACCCAGTTGGTTCAGTTCGAGCAGACACAGGCTTATTTATCGACGGCTCAATTAGACCGGCTCTGGCAGCAGCCAACAGCAGCGTCTACAATGCTTATGTCGCTTCAACAGGACGTTGATCTACTTGTTGAGGCCGATCGGCTAGCAAGTACATTTTCAGCACCGGAACACCAAGTAGTTGACAATTTGCGCCATTGGCCTCCCCACGACTGGGTTAATCTGTTTCAAAACTCGATTCGAACGGCCTGGCTGGATAAGCTAGAGCAAACATACCCTGAGTTAAGCAGCGTTTCGTCGTTGAAAATGACCCAGAACGAACAGGCTTTACAGGCTAGCGTACAGCGGAAACAGCAATTGAGTCGAGATATGTTACTTGTCAAACTGCGTGAACAGACGTATCGTAAACTGACGTTCAATCGTGTTAGCAATGTCGTTACCTATCGAGATCTGTTGCACCAGACCACCAAAAAGCGAAACGTTTGGCCGCTCCGCAAACTGCTAGATACCCACGCCAATGAAGTAGTCAAGCTCATTCCCTGCTGGCTGGCATCGCCCGAATCCGTTTCAGCTATTTTCCCCCTACGGCAAGACCTCTTTGACCTCGTTATTTTTGACGAAGCTTCTCAATGTTTCGCTGAGAGCGGCTTACCCGCTTTTTTCCGGGGTCGGCAGGTAGTGGTCATGGGCGACAGTCGGCAGCTTCAGCCCAGCGATCTGTATCGCACACAGGTTGATGATCTGACCAGTCCAGACGATGACATACCCGCTGAACTTGAGGTTGAATCATTACTGGATCTGGCAGCCCGGCACTTGCCACAGGTCTGGCTGACAGAACATTATCGTAGTCGGTCACTTGATCTGATTACGTTTTCGAATCAGCATTTTTACCAAAACCGCCTGCAGCTCCTCCCCTACTTTAAGGAAATCAATCAGGCAATTCCGGCCATTCGTTACCTGCATGTCGACGGTCAGTGGCGGAAAAATACTAATACGCTCGAAGCGACAACTGTGTTGACGCAGTTACAACAGCTTTCGTCAGAGATGCCAGGATGTAGCGTTGGCGTGGTTACGTTCAACTACGCCCAGCAGCAGCTTATTCAAAATTTAATAGACGAGACACCGCTTGCGACTCAGATACCCGATTTGTTCGTCAAGAACATTGAGAACGTCCAGGGCGATGAACGCGACATCATCATTTTCTCGATTGGTTACGCGCCTGATGATCAGGGGAAGTTAGCGATGCAGTTTGGTAGCTTAAACGCAGACGGGGGCGAAAATCGGCTCAACGTAGCCGTAACGCGGGCACGACGACGCGTAGTCGTTATTACGAGCTTATGGCCGGGGCAGCTTACGGTCGATCATGTTGCCGGCGAAGGGCCTAAACGGTTACGGGACTATTTAGCCTATGCATTGCACGTATCAGAAGGAGCGTTCAGGCCGCAGCCACAGCAACCAACTACCCTGACTGATCACACACTGCTTAAAAACAAAATCGCTCATCAGCATTCAACTGCTCGTCCTGCCCTCCCCTTTGCAGATCTGACTGTCGGCCCACTGAATGCGTACGAGTCGTTAATCCTGACCGATGATGATCAGTTTTACCAGCAAGCCGTGAAGCAGTCACTCGCTTACTTGCCGCTCGCCTTACGGGAACGTGGCTGGCTATTCCAACGTGCCTGGAGCCGCGAATACTGGCGCAACCAGCCATAAAACAATAAAGGCGGAACGCTTCCGCCCCGCCTTTATGCTACTCTTTCATCATTGTTACGAACTGATCGAACAGGTAATGGGAATCATGCGGTCCTGGCGACGACTCGGGGTGGTATTGAACCGAAAAAGCAGGCTTATCTTTCCGGCGAATCCCCTCGATTGTATTATCGTTCAAATTGATATGTGTCAGTTCTACGTTGTTCGTGTCCTTCAGTTCATCGGCACTGACAGCGAAACCGTGGTTCTGCGACGTAATCTCGCATTTACCAGTGATCAGGTTCTTCACTGGATGATTTAGGCCCCGGTGGCCGTTATGCATCTTATACGTAGAAATCCCACTAGCCAGCGACAGAATCTGATGGCCAAGGCAGATACCGAAAAGGGGCTTTTCGGCATCAAGCGCCTGCTTTACCGTTTCTACGGCATAAGGCATAGCCGACGGGTCGCCCGGACCGTTTGCAATGAAGAAACCAGTCGGATTCCAGGCCGCCAGTTCTTCGTAACTGGTTTTGGCTGGAAATACTTTGCAGAAGACGTCACGCTCTGTGAAGTTGCTCAGAATGCTACGCTTCACTCCCAAATCGAGCACGGCTACCCGCAATGCTGACTCTGGATCTCCTTCTTCGTAGGCGTCTTTCGTGCTAACCTCCGACGACAGTTCCAATCCGGCCATATCCGGCACTTTTTCTAGCATCGATAATAATACAGCCGGGTCCAGAATTTCCGACGAAATAATGCAGTTCATCACACCTTTCGAGCGAATGTACCGCACCAGTTGCCTCGTGTCGACACCGTGTATACCAACGATGTTCGCCCGTTCGAAATACTCCTGCAGTGAACCGTCCGCCGTGTAACGTGAATGAATGTCTGAGAAGAAGTTACAGACCATCCCCCGAATTTTCACGCTGCCTGACTCCTGCTCTGCGTTGTTCAGCACACCGTAGTTACCAATGTGTGATGTCGTGTTGATGATTACCTGACCGTAATACGAAGGGTCAGTATAAATTTCCTGATAGCCGGTCATGCCGGTATTGAAGCAGATCTCACCGCCGGCTGTGCCTATTTTGCCGAGCGCCAACCCCCGGTAAACGGTTCCATCCTGTAAAACCAAT
>JAKONH010000038.1 GCA_022702045.1 Spirosomataceae bacterium | reverse complement strand
AGCGGTTCGGTTCGTGCGTAAAACGGCCGTCCAAGATCGTTTGCGTTGGTTTGAACTACGCCAAACACGCGGCTGAAACCAATGCGCCTATCCCCGCCGAACCCATCCTGTTTTTCAAAGCGACAACCGCACTTTGTGGGCCTAACGACGATGTCGTGATTCCGAAACGGTCCGAAAAAACCGACTGGGAAGTTGAACTCGCCATCGTAATCGGGAAGCGGGCCAGTTACGTCGAACTCGATGAAGCGATGGACTACATCGCCGGCTATGCGCTGCATAACGACTACAGTGAACGGGCCTGGCAACTGGAGCGCGGTGGTCAGTGGGTAAAAGGCAAGAGCGCCGACACCTTCGCCCCGCTGGGACCATACCTGGTCACGGCCGACGAAATCACCGAGCCGAACAAACTTCCCCTCTGGCTGACGCTCAACGGCGAGAAACTCCAGGACTCGAACACCGATGATATGATTTTCGACGTGCCGACACTGGTGAGCTATATTAGTCAGTTCATGACCCTGTTGCCGGGCGACGTTATCTCGACGGGCACACCCGCCGGTGTCGGTCTGGGCCTGAAACCACAGCGCTACCTGAAACCCGGCGACGTCGTCGAACTGGGCATCGACGGACTAGGGCAACAAAAGCAAACCGCTGTAACGTATACAGAATAATTGAATGATGGAGTGGTAGAATGATTGATTTGGCTGGCGCATGCGTTTTTTATTCAATCATTCTACCACTCCATCATTCGATCACTCCACTATTTTCCATGACCATCGACGCGCATCAGCATTTTTGGCAGTACAATCCGGTACGGGATAGTTGGATCACCGACGACATGGCGGTGATCCGTCGCAATTTTCTACCCGAAGATCTCGAATTAGTACTGGGTCAGAACGGTATCGATGGGTGCGTGGCCGTGCAGGCCAGTCAGTCGCTGGAAGAAACCTGGTTCCTGATGCAGCTGGCGCAGGCCTACGATATCATTAAGGGCGTGGTTGGCTGGGTCGATCTGACGGCTACCGACCTGCGCAGTCAGCTTGCTGATCTGGCGCAGCATTCGGCCTTGAAAGGATTCCGGCATGTCGCACAAGCCGAGCCTGTCGACTTTCTGACGCGTCCGGCTATTGTCAACGGCATCCGGCAACTGGCTGAGTTTGGCTTTACGTACGATATCCTGATTTATCCGAATCAGCTGAAAGCTGCGCTGCACCTGGTGCGGGAAGTACCGGAAGTCAACTTCGTGATCGACCATATGGCAAAGCCGCACATCAAAACGGGTGAGATTACGCGCTGGTCGAATTTTATGACGCAACTGGCCGCCCATCCTAACGTATCCTGCAAACTGTCGGGTCTGGTGACTGAAGCCGACTGGCAGAACTGGAGCAAGCGCGATTTCTTTCCATACCTGAATTTCGCCTTCGAAAGCTTTGGCCCCGACCGGCTTATGTTTGGCTCCGACTGGCCAGTCTGTCTGGTTGCCGCCAACTACACACAGGTCAAAACGCTGATCGAGGAATACGTCGACCCCTGGGGCAGCGATGTCCGCGACAAGGTGTTCGGCGCCAACGCCACGACCTTTTACCGGCTGTAGCCCCTTCAATTACCAACTACTGTAAACTGAAAACCGATTACCGAAACCCTACCTCTTTATGGCATTGCCAACACCAACTACCCCCGTTAAAGTAAAGCCCGGCTCGGGGGGGAACTACGGCCTGGCGTTCGGGCTGGTTACCAGTCTGTTTTTTCTGTGGGGACTGGCCAACAGCCTTAACGCCTCGCTCATCAAGCAATTTCAGATCGCCCTCGACCTCAACCGGTTTCAGGCCGGTATTGTCGACTTCGCCTTTTACCTCGGCTATTTCTTTATGGCGCTGCCGGCGGGCTATGTTATGCGCCGATTTGGCTACAAGCGGGGGATATTGCTGGGCCTGATCCTGTACGGCGGTGGCGCACTCCTGTTTTATCCGGCCGCCGAAGCCCGTGTCTACAGCTTCTTTCTGGTCGCACTGTTTACGATGGCCTGCGGTATTGCCTGTCTGGAGACGGCGGCTAACCTGTATGTGACTGTGCTAGGTGATCCGGCCAAATCGGAATGGCGTATCAACTTCTCGCAGTCGTTCAACGGGATCAGTATTATCATGGGGCCGATTATCGGGGCGCTGTTTATCTTCTCGAAGACCGAATACACACCGGAGATGATGGCAACCATGGCCCCGGCGCAGGCCGAAGCGATTCGTGTGCAGGAAGCTCTTTCCGTGCAGGGACCGTATCTGGTTATCGGAACAATTATCGCATTGGTGACGATTCTGTTCGCCGGAACGAAGATGCCCGAAGTCGGGGAGGAAGAGGACGAAAGCAGCAACGTATCGATCGGGCGGCTGTTCCGGCACCGGCATCTGGTACTGGGTATCATTGCTCAGTTTGCTAACGTCGGCGCGCAGGCCGTACTGTGGGGCTACTTCGTCGACCTCAAACTCGACTTTTCGCGGGACATTCACTGGGGACCTGCCCTAGGCTTCATGCACCTGATCAACGGCCTGACGGGCAACGAAGGTGGACAATTGTCGGCGACACAGATTGCTGGCTTCCACGCGTCGTTTGCGCTGGTGCTGCTGATGCTGGGCCGTTTTGTCGGTACGTTCCTGATGACCAAAATGCGGCCAAACTTGGTCCTGACGATTTTCTCTGCCGTAGCCGTGGTGCTGGTTGCCATCGCCATCACCGCCGGTGGCCTAACCGCCGTTATCGCGCTGAGCTTCGTTTATTTCTGCCAGAGCATCAT
>JAKONH010000036.1 GCA_022702045.1 Spirosomataceae bacterium | reverse complement strand
AAAAGCACGTTGCTCCATACATTACGTACGGCTGGCTATTCTACGGTCGCCGAAGCGTCACGGATGCTCATCCAGGAGCAGGTCGCTCAGGGAGGGCGCTGCCTGCCGTGGGTCGATTTACCGTGCTTTGCCCGGCTGGCGCTACAGCGAATGATCGCCGATTACCAGCAGGTATCGATGCAGCCCGGTTGTTTAACAACGTTTTTCGACCGGGGTATTCCCGACATCATCGCTTACCTGCGGGTGGCGGGTTTAGCCATAGATGATACCTTTTACCAGGCCATTGAGCAGTATCCGTACCAGCCGCAGGTATTTATGGCTCCGCCCTGGGAAGCGATTTATGTCAACGACAGCGAGCGCTGGCAGACCTTCGCCGAAGCCACAGCCCTGCACGATGCACTGGTCGACACGTATCAGTCGCTGGGATTCACCATCGTTCCGCTCCCGTTGGCCCCCGTCGCCGATCGGGTGGCGTTTATCCAGCATACCTTACTCATAGCGCAACACTGTGCCAGCCGGTGCGGTGGAACCGCTCTTACCAATCAGCCGTTCACTTTTTAGCTAACCAATTCCGTCAACGACGCAGTTTATGAACCAGTCAATCGACACGATCAACCAGATTATCCGCAGCCGACGTAGCATTTTCCCACCAGAATACACCGGTCAGGAGATTCCGCGCGAGTTGCTGGAGACCGTCCTAGAAAACGCCAACTACGCCCCTACCCACCGGCTTACGCAACCCTGGCGGTTCACCGTCTTCCGGGGCGAAGGCCTGCAAAAACTCGCTGACTACATGGGCGACACCTACCGCGCCAATGCTACGCCTGAATCGTTTTCAGAAGCCAAACTCGAAGGAGCCCGCAACAAAGTTCTGAAGTCGGCCTGTGTTATCGCGATTGTGATGGACGTACACCCCGACAAAGTACCGGAGTGGGAAGAAGTCGCAGCGGTATCCTGTGCGGTGCAAAACATGTGGCTGACGACAACCGCCTTGGGTATCGGCGCGTATTGGAGCAGCCCCAGCAACGTCAGCGCCCTAAACCAGTTCCTCAACCTGACGCCCAGCCAGAAATGCGTCGGGCTGTTCTTCATGGGCTACCACCAGCCGAAAGATAAACCCGCCGTCCGGACTCCCATCGAAGAAAAAGTGACCTGGGTTGAAGCCTGAGCCATTTTCCGTGGTGTAGTTTAGTGAGCGTTATAGCTCCACAAACTCCCATTCTTCGTATCAAACTGGGTTAGCTGCCCCTGACCGGTCAGATGTCGTAAATACGATTCGCTGTCCGGCCGGGGCAGCCCCGATAGTTCCGCAAACTCGCGTGCCGTCAATGACGAATAGGCTGAAAACAAGGACTGCCAGCTTGTATCGATCGGCTTTTTGCTTGCCGATGGATTCAGTTTCAACACAGCGTTCTCGTATATACTGTACGGTTTGACACCATACACGGTTTCCTGCTGCCCCGATTCATTCGCCAAGAACATCGTTGGAAACCCGCGTACACCCAGTTGCCGACCGAGTTCGAGATCATCGGCAAAGCGTGCTTTCGCGTCTCCATCGTTGTCTCGTTTCAACTGGACTACATCCAGCCCGAGAGCCAGAGCCGCGTCAGCCAGATTCGCCCATCTCGTGATATTTTTCTTTTCCAGAAAAACCAATTCCCGAATCCGGCGCAGAAATCGCACGGCCTTTTCCAGACTCTGCAACTGAGCCGCTTTAACCGCGATCGACGGTGGATAGGACGATGACAGCGGATCCTCCAGCCACACGTCGCCGTCGATAGGCATATCATAGTGCAAACTTACTTCGTCCCAGTGCGAAGCTACATCCGACGGTTTGCTAATACCCCCGCTGTTATAGCTCCAGTCGGGTAGCAGCCCACCCATGCGGTACTCGATATCCAGATCCTGCCCGTATTCGAGTTTCAGCTTTCGGAGCTGCGGTTCTATGCCCCAACACGACGAGCAAATTGGGTCGGTATAGTACACGATTTTTACGGCCTTTTTCGTAACGGCAATGGTCGTTTCGTTGCCAGCTGTCGTGTCTGGAATCAGGCATTGTCCCGTTTCCAGATCGCACAAAAGCGGATTATTCAATTGATTTTCCATCGTACTTGGAGTCAACACGGTTTTTTTTACGTTCCTCCGATAATCGCTTACCGTTCAGATACCGTCTGCCGCGCTGTTGTTGCCCCAAAGGTGACGCCAGAACCGGCAACCAATCAATTAGTCAGAAAAAGTTGACCATAGATTCTCCTCAAAAAGCCGATCCGGCCTGCCCCGCCGAAGCCTTGCTGAAGCAGTTGTCGGGCAAGTGGAAGCCGCAAATTTTTCGGCTGGCGGTTAACGGACCACTCCGGTTCAACGCGCTGCTCCGTACGATCGAGGGAACAAACAAACAGTCGCTGGCGTCGTCGCTGAACGAATTGGTCAAGGCAGAGTACCTGGATAAAGTGGTAATCAGGCAGAAGCCGCTGCACATTGAGTATAGCCTGTCCGAGAAAGGCAGGGCGGTGGTTCCACTCTTTATGCAACTGGAACTGCTATAACCTCTCCCCTAGCTTATAACTGATTAGCTACCAGCATTTACGAATGATGCAGCGTGATCACATCGCCATAGGTAACGTCAATAGTGAACGCGGAAACAAGAGGAATCTGCCGATCAGCGGCCACCAGCAAACGGATAACGCCCCCGTGCGTAACAACGCCGACGTGCCGGTACGGCTGATGAATCAGTTCTGACCAGAAATCCATAACGCGCTCGTTCACCTGACGCATGCTTTCACCACCCGGCGGGGCATTGTTGACAAAGTCCTGCATCCATAACTCCGACGCCTGCCGGTCGATCGTGTCCCAGGTTTGTCCTTCCCACTCGCCGAAATTCAGTTCGCGCAATCGCTCGTCAAGGCGAACAGCTGGAGCGAGTTGCTCGGCCAGCTGCACGCACCGCTGGGATGGGCTGCTGTACACGACGTCGAACGTACCAGGCAGCTTCGCCCGGACCGAAGCCAGTTCCATCGTAAAACTGTCGGCCAGTGGTACGTCGGTACGACCGTAAATCAAGCCCGGTGAGATGGCGGGCGTGGTGTGGCGAATCAGGGTAATGTCCATAAAACAGCCGAGAACAGATAGAAACTCACTTCACAGACCTGTTGCGTCGCCCCCAGACAGTCGCCGGTATAGCCACCGATCCAGCGGGTGAAATACCGAGTTAACAGCACTTTTACGCCGTAGAGCAAGGGTACGAGTAAAAGCAACAGCGGCTGTTGGGCCAGCCAGGCGGTTACCAGCAAGGGCATTATGGCCCAGCTACCAGCCACCAGTAAAATATCCAGCCCGATGGTCTGCGCAACGGGCTTGGCCTTGCTATCGTCGGTCTCACGGACATACGCATGGGTGCGAATAACAGTCACTGCCATAAACCGACTCAGCGCGTGGGCACTCATCAGATACGCCGGCAGCAGGATTGGCTGGTCAGACAATAAAGCACTAATGTGCCGTAATACACTGAACTTCAGTCCCAGTAGCAATACTAGCCCGACGACCCCGTACGTACCGACCCGACTGTCTTTCATGATCGTCAGAATACGCTCTTTAGTCCAGCCGCCACCGAATCCATCGCACACGTCGGCAAAGCCGTCTTCGTGAAACGCCCCAGTCAGCAGCACCGACACTATCATGCCCAGCAGTAAGCCCGTATCCGTGTCGATTAGGTACGTACCCGCCAGCCAGGTCAGCCCCGTTACAGCTCCGACGAGCCAGCCGATCAGGGGTAAATAACGCGTCGCTTGATTCAGCGCCGACTCACTGTAGCCCACCCACGCGGGAACGGGCAGCCGGGTGTAGAACTGGAGCGCCACGAAAAACAGCCGGAGTTCGTGTTTCATGCGGTTTCCCCGCTGACACCGGCGCGCTCGAACGATGCCATTTCGTTCAGAAAAGCGACGGCACTTTGTAGAATCGGATATGCGACGGCGCAACCCGTCCCCTCTCCCAGGCGCATACCCAGCTGGAGCAGCGGTTCGGCATCAAGTTCGGTCAGCAGGCGGGCGTGCCCCTTCTCGGCCGACTGATGACAAAAGACGGCAAACGGCCGGATACTGGCATCCAGTTGATACGCGCACAAAAATGCGACGGACGCGATAAAGCCATCGACCAGTATAACCATTCGGCGACGGGCGGCTTCCAGAAACGCGCCACACAAGGTCTCAATCTCAAAACCACCGACCGTTTGGAGTACGGCCACTGGATCGGTAGCGTCGACCGCCGAATGCGTGGCCTTTGCCTGTTCAAGAATCGCCAGTTTCTGAGTATACCGTTCATCAGCTACACCCGTCCCAGCCCCCACACAATCGGCCAGCGGCAGGTTCAGCAGCAAACTCATCAGCACAGCGGCCGACGACGTATTGCCGATACCCATCTCGCCAAACCCAATGACGGTACAGCCCGTCTCCTGCACCTGCGCGACCAGTACACGGCCACTTTCCAGACAGGCGGCACACTGATCCGGCGTCATGGCGGCTTCCCGTAGAAAACTGCGCGTACCGGAGCCCACTTTGGCATCGATCAGGTCCGGGTGCGGGTCGAAGACGTGGTCGACACCCGCATCGACCAGTTTGAGAGTAATACCATGCTGCCGCGTGAAGACGTTGATCGCAGCGCCCCCCGCCAGAAAATTCAGCACCATCTGGTACGTCACTTCGCTGGGATACGCACTGACACCCTCATTGGCGATACCATGACTAGCCGCTACCACCACCAGATGCGGCTTGATCAGTTGGGGCTGTGTTGTCTGCTGAATCAGGGCAATCTGTTTCGCCAGCGACTCCAGCCGCCCCAATGCCCCAAGCGGTTTTGTTTTCGTATCGATACAATGTTGAATCTGCTGTTCCATTATCTCTTTTGGTAGGTGTAGCGTGTTACTTGTAGCCCGCACGTCCACGTCTGGAGACCGTTAGGTCAATTGCTTTAAACGAATGCTGTCTTGGCAGTTGACGCGGCCACCAGACCGGTACCCACGCGGTGGCCCATCTGGGCTACACAACGGCTACATATGTTTCAGAAAAAGTGGCAAGCCGGAGACCATGAATACAGCTTCGCCAGCGGTGGCGGCAACGTATTGATTGGCCCAGCCCTGCAGGTCGGTGAAGGCGCGGCCGAGTTCAGTGTCAGCGTGTAGCCCCATCCCGATTTCATTAGAAATAATCAAAAACGTACCGGGCAACTTGGCTAGCGCGTCGACCTCTGCGTTGAACGCCGTCAGGGTCCGGGCGACGTCGCTGTCGTGAGCCATAAACAGATTCGTTAGCCAAAGCGTCACGCAGTCGATTACAGCGACCCGGTTGGTCAGTGGCAAGGTGGCCAGTTCGGCTTCCTGCTCGAACGTCGTCCATTCGGGGCCACGCTCGGCGCGGTGCCGGTCGACCCGCTGCCCGAACTCTGCATCCCAGATGCGGGCCGTCGCGACGTAAACAGGCGCGTCGCTAAGCTGCCGGGCCCGCTCCTGCGCGTACCGGCTTTTGCCGCTGCGTACTCCGCCGGAGATGTAAATGATCATGCTTCCGACTTAAAGCGTTTGTAGAGGAACAACTGCCATTTTTCCTCGGCGACACCGGCTTTGTCCATCTCAGCGCGGGCTAGCGTGAAAAACAGGTCCGACAACCGATTGACGTAAGCTGGAATGGCCGGGTGTATCTCATCAGTCTTGCACAGGGAGACCAGTCGCCGTTCGCCCCGCCGAATCTGTGTTCGAGCGACGTGGCACAGCGCCGAAATCTCGTTGCCCCCCGGCAAGAGAAAGTAATCCGAGGGTGACGACATAGCCGCTTCGAGCGCGTCGATCCACTGCTCGCAGAAGTCGGCACCGTCTTCCGGCATCGGGTTTTTATTTTCCTTTTTAGCGTCCGACGGGCGGGCCAGGTGCGACATCATATCCATCAGATCCTTCTGAACCTTATGCAGACTAGGTTGCCATACATGATCGTTGCCCAGCTTGACCCGCAGCAGCCCGATGGTAGAATTCGCTTCATCGAGTGTACCGATGCACTCGACCCGCACGTCGTCTTTGTCGACCCGGCTTCCGCCAAACAGACCCGTCGTACCTTTGTCGCCTTTTTTCGTGTATATCTTCATGATTGTCTGATACTTGTACTTGTTCTATTTTCGGCAGCTTCTAGCCGCTTCGGCAGGCCGATGTCGGTAGCGCAGATTAGTTGAAGTTGGCTAATTAGCCTCTGCCGCGGCTCTGACATCTAAAGGACGCCGGTGACAACTATGCCCTATTCAACATCGCCAACAAATCGCTCACCGACGTAACCGTGCGGGCTTGTCCCGCGAAGGTATACTGCCAGCGCGGCTGCCCCTGCTGGTAAAAGGCTTCGACAGCCCGGTCGGCAGTGTCCTGTATTGATAATCCTTCCCGACGCAACGCCCGGCGTGTCCAGAACTGCAGTGACTCATTACCCGACAACCGGACCGCCGGACCGTTCTCATCGGGTTGCATGGTGAACGTACCCGTCGAACGATCGAAGTAGAAGCCAGCTTTGTCGAAAGCGGCATCGAAGGCACCCGTCAGCACCAGATCTTCAGGTGCCCCAACAGCCAGTTGTCCCCGCATGTCGAATAGCCAAAGCGTATCGGCAGCCTGTAAAGCCAGGTCAAGTTCGTGAGTAGACAGGAGGATAGCTTTGCCTGTCCGCCGAGTCAGTTGCCGAAGCAGCCGCATCATCTCGACGCGGTTGGGTAGGTCGAGGTGGGCGGTGGGCTCGTCCAGCAGAATCAGGTCGGTGTCCTGCGCCAGCGCGCGGGCCAGCATCACCGTTTGTCGTTCCCCGTCACTCAGTTGATGCAGCCGCCGGTCAGCCAGCCGATGCGTATTCGTCAGGGTCAGCGCCTGCTCAATTCGTGCCTGATCGATAGCCGTCAGTCGGCCAAAACGGCCGGTATGCGGGGCACGACCCAGTGCTACCAGCTCACCGACCCGCATCGTTCCCATGTCGACGCGCTCGGCCAGTACCAGGCTCATGCGCCGGGCCAGATCGAGCGTACTAATGTCAGTTAGCGGCTGGCCAGCCAGTTGTACCATTCCGGCCAGCGGTGTCTGTAGGCCCGCCAGCGTTCGCATCAGCGTCGACTTACCGGCCCCGTTCGGTCCCAGCAGGCAAACCAATTGCCCCGCAGCCAGTGATAGCGTTAGCCCCTGCGCCACAGTGCGTTGCTGCGCCGGATAGCCGATGCTCAGGTCGTGCGTCGTTAACAGCGGTGTGTTCATCAGAAAGCCGTGCGGATGGTGTTACGACGCATGATAATCCAGATGACAACTGGTCCGCCCAACAGCGAGGTGACAATGTTGATGGGCAGAATGGCCTGCGTTCCGGGCAACTGGGAAATGCTATCGCAGATGAGCAGCAAAATGGTTCCGACCAGACAGGCCGTCGGGATCAACAGGCGATGGTCGGCCGTGTCGAGCAGCGAACGGGTCAGGTGCGGCACAGCAATTCCAACAAAACCGATCGGACCGCAAAAGGCGGTGATGCTGCCCGTGAGCACACTGGTACTGAGCAGAATCAGCAGGCGACTGCGTGGTACGTTAAGCCCCATACTTCGGGCGTAGTTGTCGCCCAGCAGTAGCACATTCAGTGATTTCGACAGCACAAAGGCCAACAGCAGGCCACCCGCCACCACGCCCGCCAGCACGTACAGATGCGTTTGCACGACCCCGCCCAGCGAACCAAACGTCCAGAGTAAGTATTCCTGCAATTGCTCAGGCTGGCTAAAATATTGCCAGATGCTGATGATCGCCAGCGTCACGGTACCGACCATTACACCGACGATAAGCAACACGACATTATCGCGCAGTCGACCGGCGATCGCCAGCACCAGGGCCAGTACCAGCGCCGACCCCGCCGACGCCATCGTCACCAGCAGCCAGCTATCGCCGATGCCCAGTTGACGGATCGCGTACAGACTGGCGCTTCCCCCGCTGCCCAGCATCACCAGTGCGACGCCCAGCCCGGCCCCAGCCGTAATGCCCAGCTCCGACGGACCAGCCAGCGGATTGCGAAACAGCGCCTGCATCTGTAAGCCACTTACCGACAGGCCACAGCCGACGATGACAGCCGTAACAGCTTTAGGTAGTCGTATCTTCTGCACGATGTACAACCAGGCTTCGTTGTCGGACGTTTGACTGAACACAATACGCGCCACTTCCTTAACCGGAATAGCAACGGAACCCAGCGCAATGTCGAGCAGGAAGCAAAGGAGCGCCAGCCCGGCCAGGCCGGGCACGACAAGCCGACGCCAGGACCACGCAGACGGCGGACCGGGCGGATGGGTATCAGCCGTGTTCATTACTTTAATTGCTGATAGTAAACCAGTTGGTGCTTCGGTAGCAGATCGGGGTGCAGAATCCGGATCAGATCAGCCAGAACCAGGTGCGGGTTGACGGCACCCGACTCCCAGAAATCATTGGAACCCCGGCTGTTGACCCGTTTGGTGTAGCTGTACAGCCGTCCTGTTTTGAAGGCTTTGAAGTCAGCGTAGCGCACGTCTTTGGCCAGTACGCTCTGTTTTGAATCGACCGACATCATCCCCACGTTGAGCCAGTAGTCGGCCGTCAGCGCGACGGGGTACACGGCTTCAAAATTCAGCGGCAGGCTACCCGTCGCCCGGCGGTTCACCCAGGGGTATTTCCCCCCGGCATCCAGAAAAAAGCGGGTCATGTAACTGTCGCCGTCGGGTACGAACCAGGCATCCTTGCTATTCATCCCGCTGATGATCGTCGGCTTACTGGGGACGGGTTTTGTCAGGGCCGCCAGCCGATTATACTCCTGCTCGACCTTCGCAAATTTTTGATTGACAAGCGTTTCCTTGTTGAGCAGCGCGGCCAGCAGTTTCACCCACTCGGCCCGGCCGAGTGGCGTTGTCTCTACCCACTCTGAATTGATCAGCACCGGCACACCCGCTCCCCGGATGGTACGGTAGTGATCGAGCCGGGCGGTGGGACTTCCCATCGCCATCAGCAGATCGGGCTGCATCGTGATCACCTGCTCGTCGTTGACCGTCTGATCGCGGCCCACTTCGCGAACCTTCCCCGCATCGATGCGCTGAATTACCTTTGGTGACGATACGTATTTGAGATTGCCAAGGCCGACGATGAGGTCTTCAGCCCCCAAGAACTCCGCCAGCCCTACGTGCATCGACGACATGGCGACAATGCTACGGAGGGGAATATCGATGACCTGACTGGCCGCGTAGCCCTTCGGTGCCGGTGTACCGCGTGGTACCAGCACGTATCGCACCGTATCAACGCTTTTGTCGAACGGACTCATGATCGACACGAACTTGTAGGGGCCGCTGTACCGGATCGTGAACCCCTTGGCGTAGCGAATGACAACCTGCGGGCGAGCGGGAACGGTGCGTTGCGGAGCCGGTTTGGCAGCAACCGGCTGGGGCAGACCAGCGGTCGACAGACCAACCAAAAGGCAGACAAACCAGACAGCAAGGCGTGGTTTGCGCTGCGCGAACGGAGCAATGTGTGTATGCACGGACGGACGGGCTTTTCCTCCGAAAGCCATTATCGATGAAGCAACGGCAGGTCTTCTGACTTCCCCCACGATCAGCGGCCTTCCCGTTCCGAACGAAACAGTGGCACGCGGGGCTGATCGCGTTTGTGGAGGTTACAGCAGCGGAGACTGTTCCGGATTTACACCGCACCGGCGGACCGGCGCACCGGCAAGCCGGCGGATTCCCTTTTAAATTCGGTCCGTCGGCTTACACAAGCGATGGACCGATTACCCTTGCGCCGGCAAAGGTACAGCACGAGGAGGGCGAAATTGTTATCTGTCCGTGAGAAATATAAACCAACGGGCGTTACCGGCCGAGCTGACTCTTCAGGTAACTGTTGTGATACTGACGTAGTAAGGCGTCTAGTTGATAGCCTACCTTATATCGGTTAGCAATGTTGTAGCCCCGACTGTAGTTGTACTCCCAGCGAAACTCCTCCGTCGTCCGCAGCCGGACCCGGTTCGACTGCACGATCCGTCCCGGTGGAATAGGAATGGCAAAATTAAAGCCGGCCGTCGAGCCGTTGCCGGTTTTTGTCGCATAAAAACCGACCTCGACGTTCGGAAACTGCCGGATAAAATCGACGCGGCCACCCCGGTCATTAAACAGATATTGCCCGCCCGATACTTTCAGCGTCACGTTGTGCCGGCCGATGCGGTAAGCCACATCACCCAGTATCATCAGGTCGCTGAGCGACTGGTAATAAAAGTCGTTTTTGGGGAAGAAGTAATACCCCGTCAGGCTGGTTTCCAGCCCGTACGACCAAGACGAGTTCAGATCGGCATGCCGGTACTGCACGTTCAGTCCATAGCGATCATTGTAGAACAAACCCGCCGAAATACTCATAAAATCAGCCTGGTTGAGCGCCAGAAACTGGTTCAGAAAGATGGGAGCGGGCCGAACGTTCATCGCCTGATTGTCCAGATCATTGACGATCGGAAACAGGATCCCCCAGTTCAACACCAGACCACGACGCAGGTAGAACTGACTTTGCAGCAGAATATTGGTCTTGCTTTCGACCGTTCGTTCGCGGTTACCGAAGTTGGCCATGAACTCAGGGTGAAGACGAAAATCGAATTTGTACGCCCGTCCATTGAACGGCACAGCGGCAGCGTAGTCCATCCGGTCCGTTCGTGTCAATGGAGTCGTTCGGAAGACCGGCGTCAATTGGTACTGCGCGATCGGTACACCCTGAAAAAGCGGCACCAGTGCCGAGCCGGTTCGGGCAACGGGCATTTCGCTTAGTTCCAGCATGGCTGTCATAGGATTACGGTACAGGCGCTGCTCATAAAACACCCGGTGTTTCGCACTGTCGATGGTCAGGTTTTCCAGCGACCCAACGCGTTGATCCGTCGTTGACTGACCCAGGACCAGTCGACTTGTCACCAGTAATAAGACGAGGTAACCCCAACGCTTACTTCGCTTTATCATGGCCGGTTGAGTGTTTGGTGGATAGTAGCGAAAAAGCGTATGACGTCCCGAACGTAAGCTGATCGAAATTCACGACGCCGGCCTGTACGGTCCAGTGTTTGACCAGGGTAGCGTAGCCACCTAGGTTCAGGTGTTGCGAATCCCATTCGGCCATGACTCCTCCTTTGCGGCTAAAGCTGGCTTTAACGCCACCGATCGGACCGGCCAGGTAGTAGGATTTCATGTCGCGTTTGTCGCGCAGGACGAAGCCCGAAAACAGGGTCGAATTCTGATCGTTACGCATGTCGGCCCGGTCGACATAATACGGACTGGCATAGCCGGCCGTCAGTTCCAGCTCGATAGCTGACGATATTTTCACGTGCTTGGTTGCCACAATGGCATTTGTAACCAGCGAGTTGTCGATACCCAGTGGTATCGACGCAATTAGTGCCACCGATGGGCGGTCGGCCCGTTCGGTAAGAAGACCATATTTTACATCGATCTGCCGGTCACCAATACCGCGCGCTCCGTACTGAATTGGCCCGTTTGGCCGCAACAGGTTAACGTTTAGTTCAAGCCGGGGAAGCACGACCAGGTTGACGAAAAAGATACTTTCCGAGTTACGTGTCTTTACCAGCGGGTTGGCATCCGGGTTGAACCGGAAGGCATAGTTGACCGGGTTATAGCTGTAGCCCGCGTGAAACGTACCATCGGACAGGATGGTTGCCGTTGGCACATACAACAGCCCCGCCTTCCCGGAGATGTTGACCTGTGCCAGCGAGGGCGAGACAGAAGCGACCATCACCAGCCCCCACAGGGCGACGCGCCGGGCGGCCCTGCTGGTCAGTAACGAACGGAATGAAGGGAGACGTGGAGCCATATAGCGGCAGACAGTTTTTACGGACAGGTACAAAAAAGCTGCGTGCTGAACCCGGTTGCTGTTCGCTTCCGGTATTCCACACGCAGCTTGTCTACTTATTCGGCCAGTTTCAGACGCAGTGCCAGCCCTGCTTCCAGCCCATTCAGACTTACTTTTTCGGCGGTACTCGCCGATTCAGTCTGCACAAGCTGGTTGTAGCTACCGAGGTGATACCGGACGTCAAGCGCCAGATACAGTTTCTTGACCAGCTTACGCTCGGCCCCAACAAACACCTGTACGCCGTAGTTGTTACCCGACTGCGATTCGTTGACCGAACCAGAACCACTGGCGACCGTCCGCGAAAAGGTGTTGTTGATAAAGTAGCGCGACAGCCCAACCCCGATGTACGGTACTACGAATGGCGTCTTCGGCTTAGCCGACTGATTAGTCGCATCGGTTTTTCCGGCCGTACGTGCCGAATTGAAGCGATACGTTAGGTCAAGCGAAACCGGAATGATCGCCAGTGTCAGTTTTTCCGACCGGTTGACGCCCCCGGTGCTTAGATTACCAGCAGCCGAACTCCGCCAGTACCCGGCCCGGGCACCCAGCGATAAGCCTTTGACTAGCCCGACTTCCAATGCCGCGTGAGGCATAACCTGACCGCCCAGCGTAGCGCCTTGCCCACCGTTGTAGGCCGTCAGTGGCGACCGCTGATTCCAGTAATCCAACGACGGTTTCCAGTAGCTGGCTCCGACACTGATGCTATTAAGATTCACCTGCGCTTGGCTGACCGTCGATACACCCAGCAAGCCACCTGCCAGCGCGAGCAAACGCAGATAGGAACGATTCTTTTTCATACAGATACGCAGTTGTGAGACGGAAACAGATCAGATAAGCGGGGGATCAACCGCCATTACCCTGGTTGTGGCAGCTGGCAACGGCCTGGTTACGAACAGTAGCGGCCGTACCCAGTACTGTGTTGTAGTTGGTCGTGATCCGGTTAATGTCTGAATCGCGGGCAGTCTTCGCTGCCGCAATTTTGGCATCCCGGACAGCCGTACAGGTGTTCAAATCAGCCGCCTGAATCGTATCGACTTCGGTCAAGGCATTCACATAACTGACGTACATCATCAGTGCCAGTTGATTGTACAGCGCATCGCCCGTTGTTGCGCGTACCGAATTCAGCGTTGCCAGTGAGCTGTTCAGCGTCGTGCGAAGCGTCGAACGCAGATCTGTGTATCGGGTAGGCGAACTTGCCTGGCAGCTAGATACCTCAGCGTTGGCCGCCGTTTCCAGTTGTGTGTAGTTGTTGTTGATTGCCGTGTTCTGACTGGTACGAGTCGCATCCAGGCTTTGTACAACTGTATTGTAGGCCGCTGCGGCCGCCTGCCGGCAGGCATCAGACGAGCCATCCTGCTGCGTAGCGTTGGCGACAGCTACCTGCGTGATTCCACCAGCGCCAATCCGTGCGCCCACTGGCTTACCATTAACTGTTGGCAGTGTGTAGGACGGCATATACGCTTTCAGTGCAGCATTGTTGGCCAGCGCCGACAGCTCTTTCTTCATGTCTGCCGACATCGTCCCTGAACTGATCATGTCCGGATTCAGGCTACTTGTCAGCTCGGCTGCCCGGCTGGCTGATACCGCCTGTCCGACAGCCGCACCGGCCTGTTGAACCGAAGCTGGGACCTGCCCTGACGAAGCGATACTACTTAGGCCCGCACTAACAGCGGCAGCCAGTGTCGACGACGTTACACCACCAGCCGTCACGGACACAGCCGCCGGTGCCGTTGGGGTTATGTCGGGCAGTTTGACATTGTCGAACCCAGCAAAGGTATACGTGACGGGCGTGATCGACGACACGTCTTTCGTTTTACAACTGTAGGCGGTTGTTCCAAGCAGTAAGCCACATACCAGCCAGTTCAGCGAGGGAGTACTTGTTTTCATACACACGGGATTGATTGACAATTTGTTTTTAACTAGTTCATGATCAGAAAGGTGTAACAGTCAGCACTGCGCTGCTTCGACAGCCGGTGAAAGACCGTTGACAAATCAAAGATAGACATGGCTTTTAATTAACTAATATTAAATTTTACAAATACTTAGTTTACTTTATCTAGATAATATTAACTAAACAAATTTCTATCCAACTGTCCGAATCGTTTATACTTTTCTCTATAAATGGCTGTATGATACCCGATTAGCCTATAAAATCACCGAAACAGTCTATTTCTATTCCAGCATGCTGTACGAAGTCATCCCTTTCTCTCCCTGGCTCGGGGACAATCGGTATGCCAATCGCTAGTTAACCCGTCTGTTTATTGTGAGTAAGGTAACTTTTTACCGACCCGGCAATGACGGGATTCTTGTGAGGAAGTAGTGGATAATATTTTTGGAGAATGCGTTTCCGCTTGCCCGTGTAGGACAAGCAGATAACCGTATCGGTTTACACCATTCTGTCTAGAGCAGAAATACTGTCATTGCTTTGCTGAATTAATTAGACTGCTGCCTATTCTCGCTAGAGACGCAATAGCGAATACTAAATAAGGCCTGTCTAAAGGCTATTGACTTAGTACCTGTGTGTTTCCACACGAAGCTGTGTTTGTCGCAGATTGCAGACGAGCGATGGAAGCAGGGCTTTTACACTAGTACATCAGCTTGTTCAGAGCAACAGGCAACCGATAAAGAACGATATAGAGTATCAACTTGGCCGATTACCTACTTGTGCAGCACAGAGTCAGTGATGAAGTATCAGTTCCCCTTACAGAGTTCGCCTTGCCGTATACATTCGGCTATTTCAGCATAGATGCGAACTAGCAACTGCGTCCGGGTTTCGTATAGTTCATCGGCAGTCCGGACGGGGGTCGAATCCGTACCCCCAGCCGTAATACGTCGACTGGCGGCAGTTTGGTAGTCGTTAACTGAATCTCCTACGAGATTCGAACCAGTGACCTGCCCTACTTCCTCCAGTTTCAATCTGTTTCTTTCTAACCGGCGGCATTTCATCAGCTTACCCTGCACCACTTCCTGCAAAATCGACTGATGCAGTTTAATGAATTGAGTTGGCGGTGTTTTAAGGTCTGCTTCAGGCTGATTTCCAATAATTAGGACTTTTGAAAGTCAAGAAATTTTCTTTGACTTTTGAATTTAGACGGGGCAACAAAAAAGCACTTACGAATTAACGTAAGTGCTTAGCACTAAGTGAGCCAGTGGAGGGATTCGAACCCCCGACGCGCTTGCGCATCCTGATTACAAATCAGGCGGAATCGACCGCTATCCGACACTGGCAACTGTCGTGATTTGTGGTGCAAACTTAGTCGTTTTTACC
>JAKONH010000035.1 GCA_022702045.1 Spirosomataceae bacterium | reverse complement strand
ACCAAGCAACGCCGACCGTTTCAATCAGGAAATGAGTCAGTCGCTGGAAGGTATCGGTGCCATGTTGCAGGAAGATGGCGATTACATCAAAATTACCAATGTTCTACCTGGTGGCCCGGCATTCAAGAGCAATCAACTGAAAGCGAACGACAAAATCGCTGGTGTTGCGCAGGGTGATAATGGCCATATGGTCAACACGATGAACTGGCAGGTTGATGAGGTAGTAAAACTCATCAAAGGACCGAAGGGGACTATCGTACGCTTACAGGTTATCTCGCCTAACGCCATTGCCGGTGCCCCACCAAAGGAGATTCGATTGGTTCGTGAAAAAATCAAGTTGGAAGAACAGCGGGCAAAGAAAGAAGTCATCGACATAGTTGACAACGGGAAGACGGTTAAGATCGGAGTTATCAACGTTCCGATGTTCTACCGGGATTTTGAAGGTGCCCGTCGGCGCGAAGAAGGTTTCAGTAGCACGACGAGTGATGTCAAAAAGTTTGTCGAAGAACTGAAAGCCGAAAAAGTGCAGGGTATTGTAATCGACCTGCGCGATAACGGGGGCGGTTCGCTGACTGAAGCTATCGACCTGACTGGTTTGTTTATTCCAAAAGGACCGGTTGTACAGGTTAAAGAATCGACTGGCGAGACCGAAGTGTATTCCGACAAAGACGGTGGCTCAGTAGTATACGATGGGCCAATGGCTGTACTTGTAAACCGGTTTAGCGCATCAGCATCAGAGATCTTTGCGGCTGCCATTCAGGACTACAAACGCGGTATTATTATCGGTGGTCAGACATACGGTAAGGGAACCGTGCAGACACTGGTTGATTTGAATCAGTGGTTGCCTAAAGAGCCGGAAAAAGTTGGTCAGGTAAAAATGACAATCCAGAAGTTTTATCGGATTAATGGAAGCAGCACGCAGCATCGGGGCGTTACACCCGACGTTGAACTGCCTTCTGCGTTCTCGGCTGAAGAGTATGGAGAAAGTTCGCAACCAAGCGCGTTGCCCTGGGACCATATCAACTCGACCCGGTATGATGCATCCCAGGCCGTTGATGATAAGATTCTGGCTCGTTTACGTGCCCGTTTCGATCAGCGGCTCAAGTCCGATACGGAATTGAAGCAACTGGCGCAGGATCTGGCTGACTTCAAGAAAGCGAAAGAAAACACAGTGGTGTCGCTGCTGGAATCGAAACGCCGGAAAGAGCGCGAAGAAGCTGAACGTAAACGGACGGCAGCTGTCAAGGTATCTCAGATGTCGGCTCCGGTCGATGAAACTGGGACGCCTGCCAAAACGGAGCCGAAAAAGAAAAAAGATACCTACCTCAATGAAGCAGGTCTGGTACTAGCCGATTATATTCTGGCAGCGAAGTGATAAAGCAGTAAATTATAACGAAGCCCGGCCCCAGCAGGTCGGGCTTTTTTTACGACAATGTGGTATTTTCTCATTCGGCAAGGCAGTGTTTCTTACGAACAATATCAGGCGCTACAGCGGAAAGCTGCGCTGACCGAAGTTGAACTCTTCAACGACCCTTACGAGAACTGGTACGTGTTAAGTGTGGCGAAAGAGCACTACACCGCTTTCGTCGACCAACTAGACCGGGAGGGTATTGTGTACGACTTGCGCAGCGATCGACCGCTGCGTGACGAACTGCTGGACCTCATGCGCTGAAAACAGACGTCGTTCTCCGCGTTTCGGCGTATCTTTGATTAGCAGCATCAACTACTACTATTCATGCGGATTCCTGAGGAAACCGTCGAGCGTATTCGGCAAGCCAGTGACATTCTGGAAGTTATTAATGACTTCGTGTCGCTGAAAAAAAGGGGTAGTAATTACATAGCCTGCTGTCCGTTCCATAACGAGAAAACGCCATCCTTTAACGTTAATCCAGTTCGGCAAATTTACAAATGCTTCGGCTGCGGTAAAGCTGGCGATTCGGTACGGTTCGTAATGGATATTGAAAATATCGGTTACGGGGAAGCGTTACGGTATCTGGCCAAGAAGTATGGTGTCGAGATTGAGGAACAGGAGCAAACGCCGGAAGAACTGTTGCGGCAGAATGAGCGGGAAAGCCTGCTGATTGCGCTGAACTTCGCCAAAACGTACTTTCAGGAGCTGATGCAGAATACCGACGAGGGGAAAAGCATTGGACTGAGTTACTTCCGGGAGCGTGGTTTCACTAACCCGACTATCGACGCCTTTGAACTGGGATATAGTCTCGATCAGTGGGACGGGTTGTTGCAGGCCGGTATCAAACGGGGCTACAACCCCGACATGTTGGAGAAGGCGGGACTTATCTTGCGAAAGGAGGCCGACGGGGGCGGTAAAGTGAAAACGTTCGATCGCTTCCGGGGGCGGGTCATGTTCCCAATTCACAACGTGTCCGGGCGGGTTATCGCCTTCGGTGCCCGCATACTCAAAACCGACAAGAATCAGCCGAAATACCTAAACTCACCAGAAACCACTGTATATCACAAAAGCCAAGTTCTGTACGGCATTTACCAAGCTAAACAGGCTATTCGGCAGGAAGATGTTTGCTTTCTGACGGAAGGGTATACAGACGTTATCTCGCTGCATCAGGCTGGTATCAAAAATGTTGTTGCGTCCTCAGGCACGTCACTGACGACGGAGCAGATACGGCTGGTGGCTCGCTTTACGCCCAACATTACAATCCTGTATGATGGTGATGCTGCCGGTATCAAAGCGGCCCTGCGTGGCCTTGACATGGTGCTCGAAGAAGGACTGAACCTGCGCCTGCTGCTGCTGCCTGACGGGGAAGATCCCGACAGCTACGTGCATAAAGTCGGCGCGGAAGCGTTCAAGGCATATATAAAACAGCACTCCCAGGACTTTATTGATTTCAAAGCTAGTCGATGGTTAACCGAAGCTGGTGACGATCCGCTCAAGCGGGCAGAAGGTATATCAGACGTTTGCGCAAGTATTACCCGCATTCCCGATTTGTTGAAACGGCAAACGTTGTCGCAGCGGGTTGCGCAGGTTTTTCATGTAAGTGAACAATCAGTAATCTCGGAGATTAACCGATTGCTGCGTAAACAGCAGGAGCAAGGGCAAAAGGAAGCCGAACGGCAACAGCATCGGACCGAAACCGCTAATCGGCAGGCCCCTCCGCAACAACCGGCCACGACTGATGATATCAATGCGCTATTGACCAGTTTAAGCGATTCGGATGCGGACTTGCCAGACATCGTCATACCCGATGCACCTGCAAAGCCTACAACGCAAGCGAAAATAGTACAAACCCCTTTAGCGCTTCAGGAAGCTGAGTGTATTCGGTTGCTTCTGAATCATGGTGCCCGTGAGCTTGAACCGGGCATTACGCTTTGTCAATACGTGTTGAGTGAACTGCATGACATCGATTTTCAAACCTCGCCGTACACCCTGATTCTAACGCTATACCGGGAAGCATATGCGCAGGGGGATATCCTGCTGGCCGCCGATTTCCTTAACCAGCGTGTCAGCAATGAGCAAGTCATACAGGAGCAGGTTATTCACATGACGACACCGCGCTACGAGATCAGTGATGGCTGGCAGAAGCACGAAATTTTCGTACCATCCGAAGAGGAAATTGGTATTCTGGCTGATGCTGCCTACCGAAACATTCTTCGCATTAAGAAAATGCTGGCTGAGCAACGGATGAGTCAGATACAAGCGCAGATGCGCGAGCCAACTAACTCTACTGACGAAGCGGACCGATTAATGCTTGAATTCATGGGCATGAAACGGGTCGATATAGAGATTTCACGTTTACTAGGTACCGTCATTTCGGGTTAATGCGTAAACAACGGAGTACTCAGCTAGCTTCTGAACCGACTTTGCTGTAAATGAGAGCACTGAAACAGCGTTGTTGATGACTACATGTAGTAACTTTTCTGATTCTTTTGTAGTAATTTTTTACTATAAGGATGCAAAAAAGGCTCTTCGAAACCGAAGAGCCTTACCTTTATTGCGGGGAAATTGAACACTATGCTTGCGCCACTGTCTTGATCGTTGAAGCGCTGTTGATCAACTCTGCGTCGATTTCCTGATTCAGGTTGCTCAGCAGTCTGGCGTGAGAGTGAAGCTGACCTGGCTGGGATGACTGGAATTTACCGACTTTGGGATTGTTCATGTCCATTAGTAACGTCATCAATACATCACTCATGTGCTGGCGCAACGTCATTAATTGCCGTAGTCGCATACGAGTGGCAGAGTCCTGCCGACGCGAGCCACCCCGAAGTGAATTAATAACTTCAGTCAATTTGGCATACCGGTTATGAAATTGCTCTGTCGCTTCCACCCAATCCATAATCAAGTTCTGCACTTCTACAGCTGATGCCTCGTAAGTAGCCGACACTGATTGCTCTTGACCTTTCATACGATACGTTACTTAAAATCTCGATTTTTTTCCGTTGATCAAAAGTATGCTGCTGTACGAAGTGAATGCAAGCCTATACGCACGAAATCACCCTTTTCCTGCGCGAAATCAACGAATTGATTTGAGTGATTTCACACAGGAAAAGGGTGATTTCGCACCTTTTGGCTTGTTGCTTGCCCGTATACACTAGTAGATTCGATCCTCTGATTCGCGATATGCCCACTGAAACTTATGAACTTATCCACTAAAGATCAGGAGTCTGCTAAAAACTTTGCGATTCGCCGTCGGGACTTTTCAATACTGGTTGCTCAGTCTGAACTGTTTAATTGTGAAGTCTTAAGTCAGTTGTTGAAAGAGCAGGGGTACAACGTTGTGGGCAGAGCTGTTGAAATGGAGGATACGCTTCAGCAGATTCGTGTCAAGCGACCACATTGCGTCATACTCGAATCGGAGATATCCGGGCGGCAGAGTTTCGATATCGTAGAAGAGCTGCGGACGACCAACTATCAGACCAAATTTATTCTGTACACGAGCAAACCCGACGCCAGAATGGTGGCTAAAGCGATGCAAATCGGCTTTTTCGGCTTTCTTTACGCCAACGACAGTCTGGATGAACTGTACCGCTGTTTCCATACCGTAAGCAGTGGTGGCTGTTACTACAGCAATGGGTTTATGTCACTGCTGAAAGACTATGGCGTTGATGTAATCTCCGATGAGACAAGAGCCGCGCTTAACCGCCTGACTAATCGTGAGCGGGAGGTGCTACGTATGGTTGCCGACGGAGGAACGACAGACGAAATAGCTGATAAACTGGGCATTAGCTACCGTACAGCGATCAACCACAAGGCGCATATCGCCAAAAAACTTGAGTTGGACGGTTGCCGTCATTTACCCAAATACGGTGTTTCCGTTCGAAAATACTTGTGAGTATCAGGACGAAAATACCTCGAATGAGTTGGCATCTGAGTTCGAGCGGGGAGGAATGTTGCCTTGTAGCCATTCCTTGAATTCGTGCATTCGGGCCCGAGGAACAATGACTTCGTGATTGCCGGGCGTATTAAGCCGGACTATATATTTGCCATTTTCCCAGTAAGCATAGTTGAGCACAGCCTCTCGATTAACTATGTAATCTCGCTTTATGCGAAAGAAAACGCTGGGGTCAAGCTCCTGGTCGAGTTCGTTAAGAGTTTTTGTGATCAGATATCGGCCACGGGGGTGTTCCGCATAATACTGACGTTCTTCTACTGTGAAGAAGTAAGCTTCTGTCGACAGAAATGTGATCTCACCGTGAGCATCTTTGCCACGCAAATGTATCGGGTTATCTGATTGAGCCGCCCCTTGCACAGGTGGATTGCTCAATTGGTCGATCACCTGTGCCATCATTGCTGACTCTGACTCGGCAGCCTGTTGTGCTTTCTGCCGCTCGCGCAGGTAGTCCGACACCAACGATATGTTGACAGATGCGTAGGCGATGAGCAAGATCGGAATCAGGTACCGCAGGTACATCTCACCCGTAAAGGTGCCGATGAGAAACGAGTTGAGGTAATTCTGAAACGAGTAATTAGGGAATTTCTGGAAAACGAAACGGACAGTTTCCGTGATAGGATTGAATATGAAGAAGGCTAATAATACGGTTGGTAGCAGTTTAAACTGATAACGAAGAATTACCTCTGGTTTTAACTCAAGTGAAGTAAGCCCGAATTGCTTATGCTGTTGATTGAGCAGGCTAAGCAGAACAAGAACAGTTACTACCTCTGGTAAGACAATGCTCCGGACGAATAACCACATGTAAGGCCAAAAGCCTCCAAACCTGGCAACCTTGGCAAGTTGAGTAGGATAAATGTAAGACCAGGAAACACCCTCCATTGCCAGTACGATAACCAGCAGGACTCCAATACTATAAATTGGGTTCCGTAAATATTTTCTGGTTAGCTGTATCGTCGTCATACTGCCCTTATCAAAAATCTAAACTAAGATACTAGTAAATATTGACTAATACCTAACGTATTAATGAGACTTTTCTGCGATTGAGCGCCCTGTGGGTGTGAGATACCTTTGTATTGTCAATGAGACAAAAAGACAACGCAAATAACCTCATCACTTTTCCATAACAGTCAATCGCCATGAAAAAGCAATTCTCAATCAAAGCTATCAATGTTGCAAAAGGTACCGTTTTGTCTGCAGCCAAAGCTGAATCAGCAAACATCCTAAAGTTTCTTAAGCCAGCCGATTGCTGCCCAACTGCTGAGTTCACCGCCCTGACCAAGCCGGCTTTGTCACTCTAATTGGTTCGCATTAATCATTCCAACTAACATAGTCATTTGATCTATCATGAAAAAGCAATTCGCAATTAAGAGCATTAACGCCAAAAAAGGTCTCGTAGCTGCAGCCAAAGCTGAATCAGCAAACATCCTGAAGTTCCTTAAACCAGCCGACTGCTGCCCAACTGCTGAGTTCACAGCATTAGTCAAACCAGTAGTCTCTCTGTAAGGGATCCAGTCTGTTAACCTGTGACATAATACCAGCAATATGAAAAAGAACTTTGCTATCAAGACAATCAACACCGTAAAAAACGGTATTAGCTCAGCCGCCAAAAACGAATCAGCCAGCTTGCTCAAGTTTCTCAAGCCCGCTGATTGTTGCCCCACTGCGGAATTCACTGCTATGAATAAGGCTGCTGTCTCTGTATAGTTACAACTTAATTAAATACGTAGGTTATGGCATCTGCTCTGACGTTATATAGGGAAGAACTTGCTCGGTGCAAAGCGCATTTCGACCAGATCGACTTGCGTCAGGAGCGAGGGTACCTGATGAAGTTCACTACCTTTTCGGCTAACGTGGAAAACATAATGCCGTTTATTCCACGTAGCAGACATGAAGGGCTGTTTCGGCAGATTCTGCTACAGCAACTGTTCACCACCTTCGATCTGACTTGCCTGTCGGCAGGTGACTTGGTGGATATGAAAGGAGACGAACTAACATCGATCGGAGCAGGGCCACGCATTTATTGTACGTATCACCTTGGCTCTTACCGTCTGCTGACCAGTGTCCTGCTTCGGCACGGTGTAGATTGTGTGGTGCTGATGGGGAATAATGCGAATCGGTCACAAGGCGACGGTATTTGTGATCATGTAGAGTCGTTGCGGAAGGAAAGGGGCATGGCCAGTGGCTTTCGGATCGTGGAAACGGGGCACCCCTCTGCGGCACTGACTGTACTACGTGAATTGAAAGCGGGTAAGTCGATTATCGTATACGTTGATGGAAGTCCGGAAACGGCTCCGGAGCCGGGTGATGAAAGCCAGTTTCTGACGGTAAATATGGGTGAGCGTCAGGTGATGACCCGAAAAGGCGTCGCTTACCTCTCTCACGCGTCTGGTGTACCGATCATACCTGTGGTTAGTTACCGGGATGAGAACATGACGAATGTTCTGCAAAGTTTAAATCCGATCTATCCTGTAAAGCATAGCGACCGCGAGCAGTACTGCCAGACAGCTATGCAGCAACTCTACGACGCTTTCTGGCTGTACTTGAGTCGTTATCCAGGACAGTGGGAAGGATGGAACTACATTCATTCGTTTTTGAAGCCGCTCAATGCCGTCAGGCGCACGACGAAACCGGTTATCATGCACCCAGTGTTCAACGCTGAGCGTTACTCGCTTTGCGAGCTTGAACAAGCGCCCGTCCTGTTTGACCGCCGTTCGTACCAGACGTACGAGATTACGGATGATCTGCGTGACTTGTTACTCAATATCGATACCGTGGAATCAGTGAAAGGGCTTGTCGGCGACGAGATGTACGACGAGCTGGTCGATATGGAAATCTTGTGTTAATTTTTTCCGTCTATATACAACAACCAAAAAAGGGACCTTCAATTGAGGGTCCCTTTTTTCTGTGGGTAAAAAGTGCTTGGTTGTGGGGGGTTAAGAACCGCTACCCGTCTCAATCACCTCACCCGCTTTGTTGAAGAACTTGAAGTTGACAATGCCTAGCGAACTGTCTTTGATGAGCTTCACCCGGGTCTTGTACTTCATGTACCACTGCCATTGCTTCGAGTAAAGGCCTTTTGTATAGTAAGCATACAAAAAGGGATGCATCGCAATGGAGACACCACGCTCGTTCTGCTTCGTCAAAATATAATCAAGATTGCTCTCAATCACATCAGTAACCAGTACGCTTGCCTGAATCGTACCACTACCACCGCAGGTAGGACAAACTTCTCGCGTGACAATGTTCATCTCCGGACGAACACGCTGCCGGGTGATTTGCATCAGCCCAAACTTAGTCAACGGTAAGATGGTGAATTTTGAGCGATCCGGCTTCATCTCATCGCGCATGATATCCTGCAGGAGCTTTTTGTTCTCCGGCTTCTTCATGTCGATGAAGTCAACGACGATTATGCCACCCATATCACGTAGCCGAAGCTGACGCGCAATTTCTTTAGCGGCTTCCTGATTGACACTGATGGCTGTTGCTTCCTGATCTTCTTCAGAATTCGACTTATTACCGCTGTTGACATCAATGACGTGCAACGCTTCGGTATGCTCAATAATCAGGTAACCGCCACCGGGCAAACTCACTGATCGGCCAAATAGGGACTTGAGCTGTTTCTCCAGACCCAGCGCTTCAAATATTTTGGTTTTACCGTTGTGAAGCTTGACGATCTTCTCTTTCTCCGGAGCAATAGTATGGATGAACTGCCGGATATCCTCGTATGACTCCCGCGTGTCGACCGTAATACTTTCGAACGATTCATTGAGCATATCACGCAGAATCGATGAGGCCCGGTTCATCTCACCCAGTATTCGATCTCTGGGACGAGCTTCCGACAGGCTCTTGATGGCCATGTCCCACTTGGCCAGTGAATTCTGCAGGTCGCGATCGAGTTCTTCAACGTCTTTGTCCTGCGCAACGGTGCGGACAATGATGCCGAAGTGTTTAGGTTTGAGCGATAGCATCAGCTTTTGCAGACGGCTTCGCTCGGCTCGGTCGGTAATCTTTTTGGATAAATTGACGCCGTCAGCAAATGGTACTAATACCAGATAACGACCGGCAATAGAAATGTCACAGGATAGGCGTGGACCCTTGGTCGAGATGGGTTCTTTAACCACCTGTACCAAAATCGGGGTATTTTTGGTCAGTACCTTATCGATCTTCCCGATTTTATCGATAGCCGGCTCTAGGGTAACGTTGTCGAGCCGACCCGTGGTGACGCGTTTTGCAATGACGTCTTTGACAAACTTGTTGAGCGAACTGATATTCGGACCCAGGTCCTGATAGTGTAGGAAGCCGTCTTTTTCGTGCCCTACGTCGACGAAAGCCGCGTTGAGGCCCGACGACAGTTTTTTGACGGTTCCCAGGTATAAGTCGCCAACAGTAAAGCTGCTGTCTAACTCTTCTTCGTGATACTCCAGCAGTCTCTTGTTTTGCAAGAGTGCAATCCGATCACCTTTTTGAGTCGAACTGATAACTA
>JAKONH010000034.1 GCA_022702045.1 Spirosomataceae bacterium | reverse complement strand
CGGTAAAGCCCGTATCGACCAAACCCGCCGGGCGCTGTGGCCACGGATAGACGAACGGCCATAGCAACGCCCCCGAGAACGTAGGGCTGGCTTTCAGACCGAGGTTCTTACTGGCTTTCGCCGTCATAATCAACTGGTCAGTCGCCCATGCCTGCTGCTCTTTGGGTTTACCCGCCAGCTCCGCCGGCCCGAAGCCGTCGAACATGGCACCGTAAGCCGGGTGAACAGCCACAAGCTGCCCCTGCAGGTGCGTGGCCAGTTCGGTCACTTCAACGCCGATTTCAGCCAGTTTACCTTTGTAGTCGTCGCAGTACGTCTGACTTTCCGACGCTTGCTTCAGATCGATCATGCGCGGATCCCAGGTTGGGATCTGCACACCTTTGTAGCCGAGATCGGCCATGTATCTGGCGATGGCTTCGAGCGAATTAAATGGCTCCTGATCACCCAGGAACTGGGCCAGAAAAATGCCCGGACCTTTCATTGTTTTCATTGTGTATTGAGCAAATTAGTGATTGAGCGATTGAGCGAACTGTCCGTCAGTTGTTGATACTGTTATTTCGAGACTTAGCCAGAAATTTTAGCAACTAATAGCCTTCATCGATCAGACTACTCAATCGGTCCTCTGATAATATTTCAGTAAAAATTAGCATCTCAAGCCAAAACAGCGACTCATCTAATTCTTCAACAACGATGCTGATTTTTACAACGAATTCATTTTGACTACGGGCACGGCAAACGGCCCGGTAATTAGTGGCAGAAGATGATGAGCGTATCAACTGCTTACCAAAATGCTGAGACTCGTATGATTGGGGAGCACACGAAACACCTGAACGCATCGTAACATAAATACTTTGAGCCGTTGTTCAAGCTTATCCGTAAATTCACCTTTATCTGGTCGAGCCTGTTCCATACTGATAATTCACTCAATCGCTCATTTGTACAATCACTCAATAGTAACCCACGCCTGCTTGCGGTTCGACTCCAGAATCTTTTCGCAGATGAGCAGTTCGCGGTAGCCGTCGGCGAAGGTTGGGAACGTCGGATTGTCAGGCATCTTCCCGGCTTCGACAGCGGCATAGACTTCTTTAAACAACTGCTTCGACGTATCGGGGAACCCTTCGTTGTGCCCACCGGGGAACGAAATCAGGGAACGGGCATCAGCGTGGAACAGCGACGGGTCACGCATCAGGCTTTCGTTGTATCCATCACGGTTTCCGATCCACATTTCGTTTGGCGCTTCCGAGTTCCAGGCAAACGTTTTTTTCGAACCGGCAATCTCCAGTTTCATCTGGTTTTTGCGACCCGCCGACACCTGCGATACAGTAATCACACCCCGGTTTCCGTTGTCGAAACGCAGCAACACATTGGCGTGGTCTTCGGTATTGATGGGCACGTCGGCGTAATCTTCCGGCTGTAACATCTTACCCGAATACGTTTCGACGGGTTTCAGCGGCTTCTTCCGCACTTTATGTACGGTGTTGAAATCGGCCATAACCGCGACGGTTTTCAACCCCGTGATGTATTCCAAGCTGTCCATCAAGTGCGAGCCAATGTCGGCGATGGCCCGCGAATCGCCCGACTTATCGGGTTCGAGACGCCAGTTGTAATCGGTGTTGTAGAACAGCCAGTCCTGCAGGTAGGAGCCAATTACGCTGTACACCTCACCCAAATCATCTTTTTCACGCATCACTTTCATCTGCCGTACCAGCGGGTAGTAGCGCAGGTTGAAGTGCACGGCGTTGACAAGCCCGGTTTCTTTGGCCAGTCTCACTAGTTCTTCGGCTTCGTGTAGGTCTTTGGCCAGCGGCTTTTCGCAGACAACGTGCTTACCCGCTTCCAGCGCGGCCTTCGACTGACTGTAGTGCAGGAAGTTCGGCGTACAGATATGGACGACCTGAATATCCTCCATTTTAAGCAGGTCCTCGAAGGTGCAGGCCCGCTCGATGCCCAACTGATCGGCTTTCTGCCGGGCGAGTTCAGGCGTCACTTCACAGAGCGCCAGTACGTTCGTGTTGGGTAGTCGGCGCAGGGCTTCGATGTGCGCGGGTCCGATGAATCCGGTGCCAACGACACCGACGTTTACTTTTGACATGTATGTTGAATTATTGACTGATTAAGTGATTGAATGATGTCAGGCTACTTGCGTTTGTCTTGGGAGGTATTTTTACGGGCTATTGAAAAATTTGCCAGCAACTCCATTAACTCAGTCATCAAATTTTGAATTTTAGTCGTCGACACAATGTCAGCTTCGACTAATAATTCCATCCAGAACAAGGTTTCGTCTGCTTCTTCAACAACCAGACTCAGTTTGGCAAAATATTCGGCCTGACTACGAGCGTGGCAAACAGCTCGATAATTTGCCGTAACAGACGTAGCCGACCGTAGAAGTTGTCGACTGATGATACGTGCTTCATCTGTTTTTGGCAACGACTGGAAAAGTCGGATAACTCGCAACGCCATATCTTTTGTACGGCGCTGCATCTGCTGAACAAATTTAATTTTCTCCATTTTTAGTGTACGGTGTGGGGGATACTTATTAAATGATGGATTGATAGAATGATTGAGTAGACAGTGCATACGTTCAATCATTCTATTAATCCATCATTCAATCACTCTTTAAATTTCATCCACTTCGTCTGCTCGTCCTGGCTGGAAGCAATGACGGTGTCGATGAAGGCCAGGCCACGAACACCATCGTGAACACCGGGAAAATCTTAGAGCGGGTCGGCGGGTTTGCCGTCCATGTGCGCTTTTACAGCAAAAGCGAAGTTGCGGTAGATGTTGGCGAAGGCTTCGAAGAACCCCTCGGGGTGACCCGCCGGTAAGCGCCAGTGCGCTTTAGCCGACGCCGATAGCTCTCCGACGTTGGGCCGGAGCAGCCGGTGGCTCTCCTGTGTTTTGTAATGCAGCGTGTTTGGCTCCATCTGATGCCATTCCAGCCCGCCCAGTTCACCCCAGACGTAGATCTTTAACGAGTTCTCTTCGCCGTTTGCCACCTGACTGACCTGCAACACCCCTTTCGCACCAGCGTCGAAGCGGAGCAGCACGTTGGCATCGTCGTCGAGCTGACGACCGGGCACGAAATGCGTTAAATCAGCGCAGAGTTCGCTGATGTGCATGTCGGTGATATATTCGGCCAGGTTTTCAGCGTGCGTGCCGATATCGCCGATAGCCCCGGCAGCGCCCGAACGAGCTGGATCAGTACGCCAGATAGCCTGCTTGTAATCGTTTTGTTCTTCAGCTTTCGACAGCCAGCCCTGCGGGTATTCGACAACGACCTTCCGAATCGTACCCAGCTTACCGTTGCGGACCATGTCACGGGCTTCTTTCACCATCGGGTAGCCCGTGTAGTTATGCGTCAGGCCAAATACGAGCCCGGTTTGCTCAACGATAGACGCGAGGTCTTTGGCCTGTTGCAGATTGAGCGTCATCGGCTTGTCGCAGATTACGTGGAAGCCATTTTCGAGCGCCATCTTGGCGGGCGGAAAATGCATATGATTGGGCGTCACGATGCTGACGAAATCCATGCGCACGTCTTCCGGCAGTTCCTTCTCGCGCTGAATCATCTCCTCAAAACTGGTGTATACCCGGTCGTCGGGCAGGTAGAGCGCCTTACCCGTCGCCTTCGACTTTTCGGGCGACTGACTGAACACACCGCAAACCAGTTCGATTTCGTTGTCGAGCGTAGCCGCCCGGCGATGAACGGCGCCGATGAATGCGTCGAGGCTACCCCCAATCTGACCCATCCGCAATTTCCTGTGCATTTCCATGTAGCGTTGACTGTAAGAGAATTAGGTACTGCCCCCAATGAGCGAGAGCAACTAAATACCAGCAGGCGCGGTAGAACACCGTCGGTAAGTAAAACCGAAAGGGAGGAAAACATACCCCTTTCGAGGGCCGGAAATTAGCGGTTTTAGCTTATTTTTCGGAAATTTTAGACAAATACTACCTGCATTGGTGAGTTTGTCGCTCCTTTTTTCTTTTACCTGACAAATCGTTTAGTCTTACTTAAACCCCTTTACCTCACAGATATGGATCTATCCATCAATCGCTCCCGGCTGTTTGTTGCCAGCTGCTTTGCGATCATCACTACAGCCATGGCGTTCGCGATCCGGGCGGGCGTCCTGACTCAACTGGGTGCAGAGTTTAACCTGTCCGCAAAGGAACTGGGCTACGTGAATCAGATGGCATTCCTGGGCTTTCCCATTGCAATGATTTTCGGCGGGCCACTGTACAATGTCATCGGACCGAAGCGCATTGCCTGGGTAGCCTTTGTTGCACACGTACTGGGTTTGGTACTGACGATCACGGCCACTGGTTTCTGGAGTCTGCTGATCTCGACCTTCTTCGTAGGTTTTGGTAACGGTACCGTCGAAGCAGCCTGTAACCCGATGGTGACGGATATGTACAGTGGCAACCAAACCACTAAAATGCTGAATCGCCTGCACATGTGGTTTCCCGGCGGTATCGTAATCGGTAGCCTGCTGTCAAAATTCATGACCGGTGCCAACCTGGGCTGGCAGTTGCAAATCGCGGCCATCCTGATTCCGGCGGTTATTTACGCGTTTCTCTTCCTGGGTCAACAGTTTCCGGCCAGTAAGGCAGAAGGTGCTTCGTCGACGGGTGGCAACCTCAAGGCGATGGCGTCTCCGCTCTACCTGTTTATGCTGGTTTGCATGGCCCTGACGGCTATTTCGGAGTTTGGTCCTGAGCAGTGGATCGACCCAATCATGAAAAACGCGGGTGCTGACCCAATGATTATCCTGGCCTTGGTAACAGGTCTGATGGCATTTGGCCGGTTCTTCGCCGGTCCGATCATTCATAGCCTGAACCCGACGGGCGTTCTGTGGGGCTCGTCGATCATGGCCGCATTGGGTATATACCTGCTGGGCAACGCAACGGGCGGCATGGTCTATCTGTCGGCTATCGTATTCGCTATTGGCGTCTGCTATTTCTGGCCAACCATGCTGGGCTTCGTAGCCGAATACATTCCAAAATCAGGGGCGTTTGGCCTCTCGATCATGGGCGGTATGGGTATGTTCGCTACGTCGATTTTCCAGCCGGTTATCGGTGGCTGGCTCGATCAGGAAGCATCTAAACGGGGGCTGACGGCCGAAACCGCTGACCTTGCTACCGGCCAGGCTACGCTGGGGCATATGGTTATTTTCCCGTTAATTCTGATCGTCGCCTTTGGTGTGCTGTTCTTCATGATGCGTAACCGCAAGCCTGACCACGCCAACGATATGGTTGCTGCCAGTCAGCCGCAACTATAAGTACCCTTATGCTCAATCCACCGGCCCCGCTGTCTGACGATAGCGGGGCTTTTTTGTGTTAGTCAACCACATGCAAACCTATAATTTACAATATGTATATAATCTATAAAATCGGTTACAAAAATCGTTAAAAGCCTATTAAATGTCTGATTGTCAAACTATAACATGCCCTATAGACTGTAACTTTTCGGTGCTTTTGCGATACGATTCGCTTTAGCGAGTTTACTAACCCAGCACATCATGGCTCTGCTCGATCCGTTCACACAACCGTTAACGTCGGTACAGCTCAGTTACCTACTTCGACGCGCCACCTTCGGTCCAGCGCCCGATCAGCTTAAATCGCTGGCCGGGCAGACAGCCGCGCAGGTCATGTCGGCCTTACTGGCTGACCGCGCCACACCAGCGCCACCCCTTGACCCGACGACTAATAAAACCTTTATCGACCAACCGTTCGACATGGTCAACGCCGGGAAATTTCAGACCTACGTCAAAGCGTGGTGGGCCAACCAAATGCTCAGTCAGCCGCTGTCGCTGCCGGAGAAAATGACGCTGTTCTGGTCGAATCACTTCGTTACCAACGATGCGACCGTTAATGATTACCGGTATATGTATCGGTACAACGCCCTGCTTCGTCAGCACGCGCTGGGCAACTTCAAAGCGTTTGTTGTTGCGATTACGCAGGACCCGGCTATGCTGCGCTTTCTGAACGGCAACCAAAATGTAGCAGGCACGGCCAACGAAAACTACGCCCGCGAACTACAGGAACTGTTTACGACAGGGCGCAATGGCGGCTATACCGAAGACGATGTGCGGGCGGCTGCCAAAGTCCTGACGGGCTGGACCGACATCGGCTATCGCGACACCGCATCGTCGGTTATCAACACCGTATATCGGGCGAACAGACACGATGCAACGACCAAGACATTTTCAGCCGCTTATGCCAAAACGGTGATTCAAGGCCGCACGGGCGACACCGGTGGCCTGGCGGAACTAAGCGATCTGGTCGACATGCTGCTGGCAAATTCTGAAACGCCCCGATATATCTGTCGCAAGCTGTATCGCTGGTTTATCAATTCCGACATTACGGCCGACGTTGAGACCAATTTTATTCAGCCGCTGGCGCTGCTGTTTCAGAAAAGTAAGTACGAGATAAAGCCTGTCGTGTCGGCGATGCTGCAAAGCCAGCACTTCTTCGATGAGACGCTACGCGGGGCCGTTATTAAATCCCCTACGGATCTGGTTGTAGGCACGTTCCGCTTCTGGGGCGTACAGGCACCCGACCCGATGCAGAATCTGGCGGGTTTTTATCAGGTCGGGTCGTACATCTATGCCCGCATCCGGGAGCAGCAACAGGACATCCTGAATCCACCGACCGTATTTGGCTGGACACCCTACTACCAAACGGGCTATTACCAGCAGTGGATCAACTCGACTACGCTCGGCCTGCGTGGTTTCTTCGCCGATGCACTGACGACGAATGCTTTGAAATTAAACAACAAGCCTGTTGTGGATGTGCTGACCTACGCCAAAACGCTGTCGGCACCGAGCGATCCGGCGAAGCTGGTCAGCGACTTCACCACGCAGCTAATGGGGATTTCGTTTAGCCAGGCGCAGACCAACTTCCTGATCGATACGGTATTGTTGAATTCGATCCCGCGCTACGAGTGGGCCGATGAATGGCTTGCCTATACCGCCAGTCCGAACGATGCCGCTAAAAAACAGGCTATTCAGCTCAAACTAACCGCGCTGCTCCAGTACCTCTTCCGCATGGCCGAGTATCAGGTAATTTAATGTTGACTGATTGAGTGATAGAATGGACTAACGCGGAACATTCAATCATTCTATCACTCAATCAGTCAGTTAGTCACTACCCCATGAAACGTCGTAACTTCTTACAATATGCAGCGTCGTCGCTGGTGCTACCGGTCCTGATCGATGGCTTTGGGGCACGGGCCTATGCGCGCCCCTCGTCGTTTGTGCAATCGCTGGTCGATCTGGCGGCACAAAGTGACCGGGTGCTGGTCATCATCCAGTTACAGGGCGGTAATGATGGGCTGAACACCGTCATTCCGCTCGATCAGATGGGCGTTTATACCTCGCCTACATTTCGAAAAAATATCGCCATCCCGGAAGGCAAAGCGCTTCGACTCAAAAACTACGAAGGTACCGGCCTGCACCCGGCCATGACCGGTATGCAGCAGTTATTCAATGATGGACGGCTAAGCATCGTACAGGGGGTCTCCTACCCAACGCCAAACTTCTCGCACTTCCGCGCCAGCGATATCTGGATGACGGCCGTCGACGCTAATCAGACGGCTACATCGGGCTGGGCGGGCCGTTACCTGAACAATCGCTTTCCCGGCTACCCCGGCGCCTATCCGTCGAGCAGCATGCCCGATCCGCCAGCCATTCAGATTGGCTATATCACAGCAACTACCCTGCTGGGGCCCACCGATTCGATGGCGATTGTGCTACAGGACCCCGATACGTTTGCCCGACTCGTTGGCGACAAACCCAATGCGCCGGTAAGTGGTGTATCGGGCTATGCCGGCCAGCAGATCGACTTCATCCGGCAGCAGCAGGCCAGTTCGGTTAGCTACGCCGGACAGATTAAAACGGCGGCTTCGAAAGGTAAAAATATGGCTACTTACCCGACATCAAACGCATTGGCCGACCAACTGAAAATCATTGCCCGCCTGATTAGCGGTGGACTTCAGACGAAGGTATACTACGTAACGATGGGTGGCTTCGACAACCACGCTAACCAGGTTGTTGCCTCCGACACGACAACCGGCACACACGCTAACCTGCTTAAAAACCTGTCTGACGCGGTTGCCGCCTTCCAGAACGATCTGACACAGCTTAAAGTCGACGACCGGGTGGCGGGTATGACGTTCTCGGAGTTTGGGCGCCGGGCTATTTCCAATGGCAGCTACGGTACCGATCATGGTACGTCGGCCCCCATGTTCGTATTTGGGTCAGGGGTAAAAACGGCGATGATTGGTAAGAACCCAAGCCTGACCGATCTGGACAACAATAACCTGAAAATGCAGACGGATTTTCGACAGGTGTACTCGGCTATTCTTAAAGATTGGCTGGGCACCAGCGTCAGCGCCGAATCCGCGACGATTTTCCGCGACTTTGCCGCTGCCCCCATTTTTCAGCAGATTACTACAGCGTCGGAATACGCACCATCCGAGGATAGCGTGCGGTTATATCCAAATCCGGCAGTTGGTGATGTTGTTCTCGAAGCCGACTCACTACCGGCGGCCCTTACTTCAGTACAGCTGACGGATATGCAGGGGCGGCTGTTAATGATAAGCGCATCGGCTGCATCGGGTGCGTTGCGCTTCAACGTGAGTGGTTTACCCCAGGGTCAGTATATCGTTCACGTTGGTACGCAACAGGGTATTATCAACAAGCGATTGATCGTTGCCCGGTAAGGGTTGACCTCACGACAACAGCCAGAAACGGTGTCCGTAGTGGTATCAGGTTACGAACCTGACCTCACTACGGACACCGTTCTCATATCTTGGCAACCACCAGAAAACGGCCCTTCCGCTCAGGTGATCAATAGTAACCTACATACAGGTAATTAGCGCTGTCCAGCCGGTCTGGTGACTGGCCCCCAGGCCACGCGACGTGTCACCGTCGAAGTGTTCGTAATACAGAATCAGGTCTTTGAAGTGCGGATTGGTCGCGTAGATTTCGTCGGCACCGTTCAGCGGGCGCAGGCCGTTTTCACCCCGCCGGAAAATCGACCACATTCGGTCAGCCAGGAAACCGGCGGCATCGTTCATGTCACCTTTGTTGTCACTACCGAACGGCAGGGCAACCTCCACCTTGTCGCCGTAATAGTCACCAAACGCTTGCAAGGCTTTGTAGATGAAGAAGTTCATTGGAAACCAGACCGGTCCGCGCCAGTTGGAGTTGCCGCCGTACATGTTCGAATCTGACTCACCCGGTGTGTAGTGAATCTCATGTACGTCACCGTCAATCTCCATCTCATAAGGTTGCTCGTAGATCTTCGATAGCGACCGAATGCCACCCGGTGCTAACAGTTCGGCTTCTGAAAACAGGAAGGTATTCAGTCGGCGGAGTTGATCAGCGCTAAGCAGGGCAAACAGGATATCGTCTCGCTCAGGATTTTCGTTGATGACACAATAACACAAGTCGTCGTTGGGCGGATGGTTCGCGAACTTTGTTACGCGTTCGTAGAAGTCCGGCAGTTTTTTCGCTATCTCCCTCTCAAGGGTCATCACCGCAAAGATGTTTGCCAACCCCACCATCGACCGCAACGGAATCGGAATCTGCTTACCATCGGGCATGTGCAGGATATCGTAAGAGAACCCGTTATCACTTTCCGGATCGTTGTCGTCTATCCAAAGTTTGGATACGCGTTCCAATGCGCTGCTGATACGGAAGTAATGCTCCAAATAATAACAGGCCAGCGGCTCGAACGTAGCCTGATCATCCTGCGCCAGTTCGACGGCAATACGCATCATGTACAAAGTATACGTTGCCATCCAGGCGGTCGCGTCGGCCTGATCGAGTTCGCCACCACCGGGAATTTCTTCCTGCCGGTCGAACAGACTGATATTATCGAGACCCAGAAAGCCCCCCTTGAACAAGCCATTGTTCTTGCCGCTCACCTGCGTCGTCCACCACTCGTAGTTGGGTCGCAGCCGCTCGAACATGGTTGATAAAAACTCGTAGTCTTTCTTACCCGTCAGTTGCTGTTCCTGTACATAAAACAACCAGCTGATGGCGGCTCGCAGTGGTGGATTATTCGCTGAGAAATCCCATTCGTAAGCAGGGAGACGCCCGTCAGACGCCTGGTACTGTGGATCGGCATGCAGGTAAAGCTGGTGCTTGGCAAATCCCAGATCGATGGGTTCGACGGCGATAGCCTGAAACGCCTGATCCCATGCAGCAAACCACGGGTACTCCCATTTGTCGGGCATAATCATGATGTGCTCCGCATTCAGATGCTGCCAGTCGGCATTGCGACCCTGCCAGCGTTCGGGGGGCGGTGGTGGCGCACCGGGGTCGCCTTCCAGCCATCGCCGGACGTTGTACTTGTAGTACTGCTTGGACCACATCAGCCCAGCCCAGGCCTGCCGTTTAATCTGCGCATCGTCAGGTGTGTTCCCTTTTGTCAGATGAGCGTAGAAATCATCGGCTTCCTGCATGCGTGTTCCGAACACGCTATCAAACTCCGCGCCTAGTGAGTCTGCCGTCTCGTTCTGACTGAGTCGCAACCGGATTTCGACTGATTGGCCGGCTTCAATGTTTAGCGCGTAAACCGGTGCGCATTTCGTACCCGTCGGCTGCTTGTCAAATGGCGACAGACTACCCGACGTAATGGCATCGTGAAACGCGTCTTTTACGAATGGAGAATCATTGGTTTCGCCGAAAACGCGCTCCCGGTTCGTTTCATTTTCAGTCATTAGCACCACGTCGGGTGTCTGAAAGCTTAGCACGTAATCGCCCAGGCGTTCGTGGTGTGCCCGCACTTGTTGTACCCCTTCCGTAGTCGATTCGATTCGCTGAATCCAGGGTTTACTCTCTTCTTCCTGCCACGACCACCGGTTTCGAAACCAGAGTGTTGGTAACAGATGCAACGGCGCAGCTTCGCTGGCGCGGTTGTGTATTGTCAGCCGAATCAGAATATCATCGATGCCATTTTTAGCGTATTCGACTTGAACGTCGAAGTAGCGATTATCATTGAACAGGCCGGTATCGAGCAGTTCGTATTCCAGATCCGTCAGCCCCCGTTCGTCATTCTTGCTTATCAGTTCGTTATACGGAAATTCCGTCTGCGCGTACTTGTATAACATTTTCATGTACGAATGGGTCGGCGTATTGTCGAGGTAGTAATACAACTCCTTGACGTCCTCACCGTGATTACCCTGCTCGTTCGACAGTCCGAACATGCGCTCTTTTAAAAATGGGTCTTTGCCATTCCAAAGCGACAAGGCAAAACAGAGCGTTTGTTTTTCATCAGAGATACCGGCAAGTCCATCTTCCCCCCACCGATAGGTCCGCATACGGGCGTGTTTATGCGGAAACGCGTCCCAGGCCTCTCCTTCTGCCGTATAATCCTCCCGCACAGTTCCCCATTGTCGCTCGCTCAGGTAGGGGCCCCATTTATACCACTGTTCTTCGTCGTGCCACTGTTTTTCCAGCCGCTGTTGTTCAATCGTTCTATTGTCGTTCATAGGGTATGTATTCGGTTCACTATTTTCGATTGGGGGGTGTATTCAATGTGAATGTGTAGCCTATGTATACGTCGTTTGGACCGGTCCGCGCCACGGTGGCCGCCGGCGCGGGTTCACATCCGGGTGGCCGTCAGGCTAACTCACTAAAGGGGTAGCTTTTCAGGTCGCTCCGCGCCCACCCGAACTTGATGGTCCAGTCTACGCACTCAAACCGCCTGATTACTCTTATACTAGTTTTGGCAATACGTTTTCACCGAAGGCGTCGATGAACGGCTCCTGATCGCGGTTGACGTTGTGCAGCGACATCTGTTCGAAGCCCATTTCCTTGTATTCCAGCAGCCAGTCGAGATGCTGGTTCAGGTCCGACGAAATACGTACCTGCTCGTCAAACGCTTTCTCATTGACCATCGACCCGGCGTCATCGAAATGACTGGGCATGCGTAGTTCGGTCATGACACTGTTGGGATAGACATTACCGCGCCACTGTTCGAGTGCGCCTGAACGTGCCTTTTCCTTATCGGATGCGTACGACAACTGCACCTTTAAAAGCATTGGCTTACCTGATCCGCCACCCTGCCGGAAGGCGTCGATCACTTCCTGTAATTCGGCGGCTGGCCGAGACGTCGTTATGAGTGCGTCAGCCCAGCTACCGACCCATTCGGCGGTTTTAGCGGTCACGGCAGCCCCAACAATCAGTGGCTTGATAGCCGGACGCGTGTATAACCGTGCTTCATCAACCGTGACCAAGCCTCGGTGCGTTACCGTTTCGCCGTTCCAGAGTGCCCGAATAATATCGACAGACTCTCGCAAGCGGGTGTTCCGGTCGGCTTTGGATGGCCAGCGTTCGCCATTGATGTGTTCGTTAAGGTATTGCCCTGTCCCAACAGCAATCCAGAACCGTTCGGGAAACATGTCGGCCAGCGTGGCAGCGGCCTGGGCGATAATCGCCGGATTGTAGCGTTGGCCCGGTGCATTAACGACTCCGAACGACAGCGATGTCGCTTGCAACGCGGCCCCCAGCCAGCTCCAGGCGAAGCCGCTCTCACCCTGCTTATCGCTCCACGGATGGAAATGGTCAGAGCATGTGCCAGCAGTAAAGCCAGCCTGTTCCGCTCGTTGTACAAGCCTTAATAAGTCGCTGGGCCTGAATTGTTCGTGCGATGAGTGGTAGCCAATTTTCATTCGTAGTTTAACCGATTTTTAACCTATCAAGACACGTATCCGCGAAATTGTTTGTCACTACAATGAAAATTATCAGGACTTCGCTAGCAAGAACCCGTTCCATAGGTCCCGAACCTCTTCTGACAGTAATTTATACGCGTTCCATAGTGCGTGGTAAAACGGTTAACAACTAGTAGAAAACTGGCTTTTCACTGCTTTATAGGTAACCCAATCGGACGTCGGCGCAGCTGGTGAAACGCTCGTCTGGCAACCCACTTCGAGGGGCGGCTGCTGCACGTTATATTGTCAATTCGTAAATTCTCATTGTATGAAAAACCCAATGCTCCCTACCCGTATGATGCTGGTGGCGGGCCTATTGTCGATGACCGCTGTTGGTCAGGACACCCTGGCGCAGACAACCGCGAAACGGGCTACGGCATCCGTACGGGCGACCAAAGCCGACGCCCCCATTGCGCTTAATCGGGTCTTGGTTTTTGCAAAGACCAAAGGCTTTCGCCATGCATCGATTCCGGCCGGAAAACGGGCTATAATGAAACTGGGCCAGGAAAATGGCTTTGCTGTCGACACAACAGAAGACGCCGGCAAGTTTTCTGAAGAAAACCTGAAAAAGTATGGGGCCGTCATCTGGCTTAGTACTACGGGTAACGTTCTCGACGATGCACAGCAAGCGGCTTTCGAGCGGTATATTCAGGCGGGGGGCGGTTATGTGGGTATCCATGCAGCAGCCGACACTGAGTACGACTGGCCGTGGTATAACCAACTGGTCGGCGCTTACTTTCTGAGCCATCCGAAGCAACAGAACGTTGACATCATGGTTGTTGACAAGAATCACCCGTCGACCAAGATGCTACCCGACGTCTGGAAACGCTACGACGAGTTGTACAACTACAAGAGCATTGTTCCGGAGATCAAAGTTCTGGGCAAGCTTAATGAAAAGTCGTATGAAGGCGGACAAAACGGCGATAACCATCCGTTTATGTGGTACCGCGACTTCGACGGTGGTAAGTCGTTCTACACGGGTGGCGGCCACACCGACGAATCGTACGTAGAACCGCTATTTTTGCAGCACTTGCTGGGCGGTATCAAGTCGGTTATGGCCAGCAACCTGAAGTTCGGGCAGGCCAAGACAATGCCATACCCCGAAGAAAATCGCTTCGATCACCAGGTATTGACGGCTTCGCTGGACGAACCCACTGAACTGGCGGTACTCGACAACGGAAAGGTGCTGTTTGCCGAGCGAAAGGGTGATCTGAAGCTGTACAATCCCAAAACGAAGGCCGTAAAGACAGTGGCCCGCATTCCGGTGTACACAAAGTTCGAATACGGGCTGATGGGGCTCAACATTGACCCCAATTTCAAACAGAACAAATTCGTCTACCTGTACTATTCACCGGAGATGCGGGCCGAAGCCCCTGCCGATACAGCCCAGCACCTCTCCCGATTCGTATATGACGATACGAAAGACACGCTGCTGATGGCTACTGAAAAAGTCTTGCTGACCGTACCCGTCAAACGGACCGGCTGCTGCCATACGGGCGGCTCCATTGCCTGGGACCGCAAGGGTAATCTTTACCTGTCGACAGGTGACGACACCAACCCCTTCGATTCCAAGGGGTTCTCCCCGTCGGACAACCGGCCGGGGCGGCAGGGATGGGACGCCCGCTCAACGTCGAGCAACACGAACGACCTGCGGGGTAAGATTCTGCGGATTCATCCCGAAGCGAACGGCACCTACAGCGTCCCCGCTGACAACCTCTTCCCGAAAGGCACCACTAACGCGCGGCCCGAAATCTACGTGATGGGCAATCGGAACCCTTATCGGATCTCGGTCGATCAGCGGACCGGCTTTCTGTACTGGGGCGAAGTGGGGCCCGATGCCGCCAACAACGACGACAAGCGCGGTCCGCGCGGTCACGACGAGATGAATCAGGCCCGGAAAGCCGGCTACTTTGGCTGGCCGCTGTTCGTCGCCGATAATCGGCCGTATAACGCCCATAACTTTGCCGACAGCACCTCCGGTCCGCTGTTCGACCCCATGAAGCCGATCAACGATTCGCCCCACAACACGGGGCTTCAATCGCTGCCACCGGCCCAGAAAGCATTTATCTATTACCCCTATGCAGACTCACCGGAGTTTGGCGAGATCGTGGGCAAGGGGGGCCGTAACGCTATGGGTGGCCCGGTGTATTATTACGATGATTATGCTGAGTCAACCGTAAAATTTCCCCGCTACTACGACGGTAAATTTTTCGCCTACGACTGGATGCGCGACTGGATTCATCCGGTGACAATGAACGCCAACGGCGACTTCGTGAAGATGGAGACGTTCATGCCCAGCACGACGTTTTCGCACGTAATCGACATGCAGTTTGCTCCCGACGGTTCGCTCTATACACTGGAATATGGCCAACGCTGGTTCGCTGCTAACGACGATGCCCGACTGTCCCGCATCACCTACAACGCGGGCAACCGTCGCCCGGTAGTTGTGGCCAGTGCCAGCAAAACGGCCGGTGCTACGCCAATGACAGTCAAATTCAACGCGTCGAAATCATCGGATTACGATGGTGACGCGCTGCGCTACGAATGGACATTTGGCCCCGGTATGCCGAAGCAAACGACGGCTACACCAACCGTTACGTTTACCAAGCCGGGTACCTACAATGCGACGGTACGCGTAACCGATGCCGCCGGCAATGTCGCAACGCAAACCATGCCGATCCGGGTGGGTAATGCCGAACCAGTTATCGACCTGAACGTGGCAGGAAACAAAACATTCTACTTCCCGAACCAACCCGTCAAATACACCGTGAAAGTATCGGATAAGGAAGACGGAACGCTGGCCAAAGGCATCAGCCCGGAGGAAGTGACGATGACGATCAATTACCTCGAAGGGTTCGACAAAACGATGCTGGCGCAAGGCCATCAGGCCAACACGGGCTACGCAACAGGGCGCCGGCTGATCGAGTTGAGCGACTGTAAATCCTGCCATGCACTCAACCAGAAGTCAATCGGTCCGGCTTATATTGACGTAGCCAAGAAATACAAAGGGTCGTCGCAGGCGGAAGGACGCCTGGCTGCAAAAGTCATTAAAGGGGGCGCGGGCGTCTGGGGCGAACAACCCATGAGTGCCCACCCACAGCTGACCAATCAGGAAGCCAGCGAGATGGTACGTTACATTCTATCGTTGGCCAATAATAAACCCGCGAACAGTCAACCACTAGCGGGCGATTATAAGCCTGCGGCCCAGGAAAAACCCGGCTCGTACGTACTGACAGCTTCGTATACCGATCGGGGTAACGGTTCGATTGGCCCGCTGACGCAAAGCCGCACGGTGGCGCTACGGTCGCCGATCCTGAAAGCGACAGCAGCGGACAAAAAACAAGCCAGCTTCGAGTACGACGTTCCCAAACTCGGCAAGGCGGCCATCGGTACGGCGACGGGCAGCTTCGTTATGTTCGACAGCCTGGACATGACGGGTCTGAGTGGTCTGTCGGCAACGGCGTTTGCCTCAGACGAGCGGGTAGTCGGTGGCAAACTTGAAGTACACCTCGACACGCCAACGGGTCCGCTTCTCGGAGCAGCGGATGTGAAGGTGGGAACCAACGGCCCG